>NZ_JCANTR010000012.1:0-101587 GCF_059568575.1 Flavisolibacter ginsengiterrae DSM 18136 | reverse complement strand
CCCGGAAGCATCCTTACCAAAAATCCCCATTCCACATCCTTATAAAAGTTGATGTCACCATCCACGGTGCCTGTTGCTGTAATGTATCCTACTTGCCTTGCCATATGATATTAGATTTTATAGCTGCAAGTTTTTAAAAATCCCTCTCAGTTCAAAACCCGTATGTCCGTTTTGGCCGTTTTTGACCGATTTGACCGGTATTGACCGCTTTTGACCGTATTGGCCGGTTTTGTCCGTTTTCCTTTCTAACCAATTGATCCTTACTTCTTTTTCCCTCATTAACATTGAACATTGAGCATTGCTCATTGAGCATTATTCCTCCTTCCACCTAAGCAAGACCGCTATAAACCATGCCTCACCGACCTAACCCCCTTCATCATTCGACATTCCTTGTTCATCTGTTTGATATTCCCCTCCTTCTCCCTATCTACAGTATAGCAACGTCCTGGCTGCAGTATAGCTAAGGTATAGATACTGCGTGATCACCACGCAGTATCTATACCGCAGGTAGGGAGTAGATAGGGGGTAGCTATGCTCCAGCCCGGGAATAGACAGTTCCCAAGCTGCTACCAGGTTGTAATGAACCAAGAGGTTTGATTAACCATAATACCACAAGGCGTTCCGATGGAACGCTATGGAAGGTTTCACACAATATGCTACCGACAAAGTGTTACAATGGAACACAAGAAGACATAATCAACTCCAACATATTAACTGGTTAACTCCCAACCTTTAACCCCCAATTTTTAAATTAGACTTCCTTCTAGGAAACAAGAGGATCGAATACACGCGCTACATGACAACAACCACACTCATCCCTTGTGTACCCATTAATGTATCAACCTCTCCTAATTATATATTATTTATTGGAATGTAAAAACTGACGGATAGCGGTGTTTTGTCTGACCATCATCATTATCCCCGATTGTTGGCTGTCCTACCTTGAATTGTTCTTTTAAAAGTTTTTTTATGGAAACAACATTCAAAGAAGTAACAAGACAAAGTATTGTCGAAGCCCCCAAAACGAAACAGAAATATGTATTCTCCTTTCATGAAGGAGATGGTAAAAACAAACAATTATTAGGTGGCAAAGGAGCCAACCTTTGCGAAATGACCCAGATCGGGTTGAATGTCCCTCCCGGCTTTGTGATCTCCACTGAAGCCTGTATGAGTTATTTGTCAGGCAACAAACAACTGCCTGCAGATACTATGGAGCAGGTGTTGGAACACATGAAGGAAGTGGAAGCATCAACCGGCAAAAAATTCGGTGACCCCGAAGATCCCCTGCTGGTATCAGTACGGTCAGGATCAGCCCTTTCCATGCCTGGAATGATGGATACCATCCTGAACCTTGGCCTTAATAAAGAAACGCTTCATGGCCTGATCCAGCAAACAAGGAACGAGCGCTTTGGCTATGATGCGTACCGCCGTTTCATCCAACTGTTTGGAAAGGTGGCCTTAGGCATACCAGATGAAGTATTTGATAAGATATTCGAAGAAGTAAAACATAAGGCAGGTGTAAAAATAGATATTGGACTCAGTGCAGATAACCTGAAAGAGATCAGTGAACGCTTCCTGCAAGCAGTGAAAGATTACACGCAGAAACCTTTCCCTGAGAATGTTTATGAACAACTGGAGATCGCCATTAAGGCTGTCTTTAACTCATGGACAGGCAAAAGGGCTGTTGACTATCGCCGTGAATTCAACATCACTCCTGATCTTGCTAATGGTACCGCAGTGAATATTGTGGCCATGGTATTTGGCAATATGGGTAATGACAGTGCCACAGGTGTGGGCTTTACCAGAGACCCTGGCACTGGTGAAAACGTCATGTTCGGCGAATACCTGGTAAACGCCCAGGGTGAAGATGTAGTAGCCGGTATACGCACTCCAAAAGCTGTACACCTGCTGGCAGAAGAAATGCCTGACCTGCACAGGCAACTGGAAGATTTGCGTGACAAACTGGAAAGCCACTACAAAGAAGTACAGGATTTTGAATTCACCATAGAGAAGGGTATTCTTTACTGCCTGCAAACCCGCAACGGTAAGATGAATGCAGCTGCCATGGTACGTACTTCTGTTGAAATGGTACAGCAAGGTTTATTGACCAAAGAAGAAGCCTTATTCAGGATCAAACCTTCTACTATTGAGCAACTGTTGCACCCACGCCTGGGCGCACACGACCAGGAGCCATTGGCACAGGGTCTGCCAGCCTCTCCGGGCGCAGCTTCAGGGCAATGCGTATTTGATGCTGACAGGGCCGAATTCCTGGGCCATACAGGCCAGAAAGTGATACTGGTTCGTGAGGAAACAAAACCGGAGGACATTCATGGATTCTTTGCCGCACAGGGCATATTAACAAGCCGTGGTGGCAAGACCTCTCATGCTGCTGTTGTGGCAAGAGGCATGGGTAAACCATGTGTAGCCGGTGCCGAAGGAATTAAAGTTGATGTCAAACTAAGACAGGCAACTATTGGTGATAAAACCCTGTATGAAGGTGATTTTATTACAATAGATGGTGGAACAGGTTATGTTTACAAGGGAGTTATCCCTACGGTTGAATCTGAATTCAGCAATGAACTGAAGACCCTTTTGACATGGGCAGATGAAGCCTCTACACTAAAGGTGATGGCCAATGCTGATACACCTGATGGAGCAGCCAAAGCCATTCAATTTGGTGCCGTTGGTATCGGGCTTTGCCGCACAGAAAGAATGTTTAATGCAAGTGACCGTTTGCCAATAGTTGTTGAAATGATCATTGCCAATACGGATCATGAAAGAGAAGAAGCATTGAATCAATTATTACCTATCCAGAAACAGGACTTCAAGGAAATATTGACTACGATGGCGCCTCACCCGGTAACCATTCGTTTGCTTGATCCTCCTATTCATGAATTCCTTCCTTCTGAAGAAGAACTGAAAGAAGAATTGCAGCACCTGCGTCATTTAAAAGAGACCGCCAGTGGTGTAAGCAATTTGTTTAGCAGCCTTCACCTGCTGCATGCAGAAAACCTGGAACTGAAGAATGTACTTCCTTTTAATGGCAAGGGTGTTGAACTGATAGAACTGGCCATTTCCAAAAAAGAAAGCATATTGAAGAAAGCCCATGAACTACACGAAGTGAATCCAATGCTGGGTCACCGCGGTGTAAGATTGGGACTTACCTATCCGGAGATCTATAAGATGCAGATACAGGCTATCCTGGAAGCAGCAGCAGAATGCCAGAAAGAAGGCATAGATGTTCATCCGGAGATTATGGTTCCACAGGTATGCACAGCCGAAGAACTGAAACAGGTGAAAGTGTATGTGGATGAAGTAGCCAAAACCGTTGAAGCATCCTATGGCATCAGGCCAAGGTTTGAATTTGGAACTATGATAGAGGTGGTAAGGGCATGTATGGAAGCAGATGAACTGGCTAAAGAAGCCGATTTCTTTTCCTTTGGTACCAATGACCTGACTCAGGCAGCCTTCTCTTTCTCAAGGGAAGATGCGGAAAACAAATTCCTGCCTTTCTATGCAGAGAAAAACATCCTACATGACAATCCATTTGAGATCATAGACAGGAATGGTGTTGGCAAACTGATGAAGATAGCAGTAGAATGGGGCCGCAAGACCAAGCCAGGTTTGAAGATCGGTATTTGCGGAGAACACGGTGGACAGCCAGACTCCATTAAATTTTGTCATGAACTGGGTTTGAATTATGTATCCTGCTCTGGTCCAAGGGTGCCTGTAGCAAGATTAGCAGCTGCTCATGCCAAACTGGGCGAGGCCGTTGATAAAGCTTTGTAATGACCCGGCTGCCCTGTCGCTATCCTGTCTCTACAGGATAGCACACGGGCGCAGCCAAAAATGAGAACCGCCGTTGGAAGATCCCAGGTTGCATTATAACCGGCAATTAACCAGCGGCAAAAGAACACACATTGGGAACGCCTCTTTTACTACACAGCATGAAAGAGGCTTCCTGTGTGTTTCTATTATTCAGAACCGATACATTAGCGTTTACCTGTTTACTTACCTTTTGCAGTTGATGTTTTTAACCAATTTGCATACATGGTTTCTTCCGGCACATCTGTAGGACTTTCAAAGAAAATATTATATCCATCAGGATCTGTAAGCCTGACCACCCACATATTGTTGCCGACAAATGGTTCAGCTATTAGAAGTCCATTAGATATGATATGTTTATACATTGCCAAAGCATCATCACAAATAAAATAAACGCTTACTCCTATACCTAATTTTTCAGCAGGTGGACTTTGCCGATATTCCTGGAGCATGACAGAGGCATTGTCCAGTTGAAGCCAGCACCATTCAATCCTTCCTCCTGGCTCCCATTGATTTTTTATGGAAAAGCCCAGTCTTTCAACATAAAAATGGAGCGAGTTATCCATATGGGTTACCATGAAAAATGGAACGGCTAGCTTAACATTCAGGTTGTTCATACAATCGTTATTTATGATTGAGTCTGAGATGCATGATGGTATTCAGTTTGCCTTTTATTCAAAAGCTTCTATTGTAAAAAGGTCTCTTGCGTGCAATCTTATTTCAGTAGTATTTCCTTTCTTTTATTTTCATCTGGGTGCGTACAATCGTAACAGTTCCCATTGCCGCAACTATTCCAAAAGCAATCCATGCCCCAAAGCAACTCCTTTGCTAATTCATGAATGTCATGTTCTTTTTCCGTTCTTTCTTCCAGCAAGGATAAATAAGCCTTTATCTTGCCAGCCATTCTATTTTGAGTTCTTTCAGAGGGGATATTATTAAGATGGAAAATAAAATTCTGTACACTTTCAATGTGGTAATATTTCCACTGATTTCTTTCTCTAGTAGATTTCAAAGCATCCAGCTTTGATTGCAAAATATCTCTGGATATTATCTTCTCAGTCATGTTTTTCTGACATGAGGCATCAAGTTAAAAGAAACTGTCTTTAGTTGCAAACTTCGTAAAGCGTTTCGTTTCTTATTTAAGGTTTTTCTGGAAGACTACGGATAACGGGGGCAATATGCAATATCTTATCTATGTTTTGTTCATATCTGCTAACCATCCTCTCACCCTTTACTTTGGATGACACGGCAATAAAATAAGGTGTACCAATCATCATTAGCACTGGTGCAAGCATGCTCCCAAAAGAATGAATCCATATGCCTTTAACCAAGCCAATTGTGGCTATCAGAAGAAATATAAATAAGATAACAGGGAACTTTCCAGGAGGCTTTATTTTGACTTCGATCTTTGTTGTATTGGTATCCATTTGCAAAAGCTTTCCCCATAAGGTAGTCACATTGAAGGGTAAAATAGGTGTCCCCCTAATTACAGAAGCCATAACAAAATTATGCTCTGAGGAGTAGTATCCAGAAAAGTCAGATCCCTCCAGCAACCCTCCTGATGTAGAGAAAATAACCTCTATAGCTGCCTTAATGTCTTCAATAGATTGGTTATACTCATACACTCTTCTGATCTCAGGAAATATCCAACCTTTTACTTTTATCATATCTAAGGAATCTGTTACAACAAACGTTTACCGGCTTAACGCAGTGAAGTTCATCAATGATTTGTCAGCCTAAATTTAGGTATTAGTCAATAGTATTACAACTGCCGAACCTGTATCTATCGTAAATTTCAGAAACTGTCCTTAGTTGCAAACTAAGGACAGCTTTTCGTTTCTTATTTAAGGTTTTCCTTGAAGACTAAGGATAACGGGGGAGAAAATGTCACACTTAAAATTAGAAGCAGCTTTCTCATAAGGTTACACACAACGTAAAAGCATTTGCGATGGCATGGCAATAGTGAATTGTCAGCCTGGTACAAAAGTTAAATTAAAAAACTGATGTTGAAGTTAAGAACTAATGACCAACGGCGTAATGTCTGCTTAAACCAAAGCTTAGAAATGATTTGTCGACGATTGTTTCGACGTCCAGCCATGCTATCGCAAAGCCATGCTATCGCAAAGCATTCATGTAAAAGAGTAGCTTACCCTTTTAAAATTCGGAGGTAAGTTATGAAACAACTCTTTATTGGTTTAGACGTCCACAAAAAAACTTGGGCAGTAACCATTCAGGAAGATCATCTCATACTTAAACGGTTCACTATCGAAGCAGACGCTGATCTACTGATTGGCTACGTAACAAGACATTTTCCACAACACCAGGTGCAGTGTTGCTATGAATGCTGTTGCTGTGGCTATCATATCTATCATTCACTCACAGCTGCAGGTTGGGAAGTGCTGGTGGTCAATCCAGGTGACATCGCAAGGGGTAATAAACAAGTAAACACAAAAACAGATAAGGTAGACAGTGCTTACCTGGCACGGGAACTTCAGGCAGGAAGACTGAAAGGCATTTACATCCCCAATCATAAGCAGGAGCAGTTCCGTAGCCTTTTTCGCAGGCGTAATGACCTGGTCAAAAGCCTTAGGCGAATTAAATGTCATATCAAGTCGATGCTGCTCTACTATGGAATTGTATTGCCTGAAAAGTATGACAACATCAACTGGAGTAAGGACATGATCCAGTGGGTGTACAAACAAAGATGGTCTTATGCTACTGCCACCGAAGCCATGAAAAGCAGGTTGGAAGAATACCTTTTCCTTCGCAAACAGTACCTGCATGTAGGAAATGAATTAAGGAGCTATGCACGCAAGCACTTTAAAAAAGATTATTACCTGCTCAGAAGCGTTCCAGGCATTGGTCCTTTGACAGCCATTGGAATGCTGGCAGAAGTAGGTGACATCAGGAGGTTTAGAAACATTGACCACCTGAGCAGCTATATTGGACTGGTGCCTTCCGTGCATAGCAGTGGAGAAAAAACCTACAGCCGTGGCATTACCTACAGAAGCAAGCGCCTCCTTAGAAGCTACCTTATGGAAGGAGCCTGGGTGGCCGCCAAACAGGATCCTTCCCTGATGGTCTATTACGAAGAGAGAAAAGGATGTGATCACAAAAAATTAATCATAAAGCTGGCTGCAAAGACTTTAAGCAGGATCTATCATGTGATCAAAACAGGAGAACCATATGAGCTACTGAAGCCGTAGACCTGGTGCATAATCTTATTTACCTGAGGATCTTAATACTATGCAGAGAGAAAAAGTTTTTACAAAAGTGGCGACTGTAAAACATCGGTTGCAGATGCGTAAAAGTATATTGCTTCGCAAAGCATACAGCGCCACTTCCTTTTCTTTTACAAATGCCTGCAGTCCCATAGTATGCGGGAACTGCTTATAGGATGCTGAGACAAAGGTAGTAAGATCATAAAATAAGTAACAGCTGAGAGAGAAAGTAATCAAACGGGAAACGGATTAAAGGTATTATCAGCTGCAAGGAAAACTACTGTGCAGCAACGAAAGCCAGCAACACCAGAATATTTGGAAAACCCTTGAAAGTCAACGTAACTTCATGAGACCAACCAGCTATCTCTTTACATAGGATGCAATGTTGTACGTAGCCTTTCAATGTCATTTAGACTATTGACCGTTAAATCACAGATATATTGCTCATTACCTCTTGGGAAATCCTTAAATTCTCTGAGTCCGGTAGTCCCAATTCGTCGGTAAGTTCATTTAAAAAATCGAAATGTATTTTAATGAACTGTTGCAATCTTGGAATATTAAGTTGTATAGTTTGTAATTGTGAGTCTTTGCTGATAACGCTTTCTATCGGAACTAATAGGCTGATTAACATGTTAATTGGGGAATATTTTGGCGGTAGTGTTTTTATAAGGAAATAAAACCAATAGGGGAAACAACGGTCTAAAAAGTCAAAGTACCTCCTCACTTCTTCAATTTCATGTAATTCTCGTTCGTCATTATCGAAACCCGTAACTAAAATATTGAACTTACCCTCATACTTTCTGGCTTTCATTTTTACTCCATCAAGATAGTTTAGAACGCCAATATGGTCAAAGGTTTCGATTTCCTTCCTGGAAATACTCAAAATCATCATTCCATATTTCTTTGGGTTGGGGTTACCTTTTTTCATCTAGCACTTTATCAAATTCATAAAATGTATACACTTTGTAATTATCAACAAGAAACTTAACAGCATTTGAGCTGCCAGTAATAAAATAAGGTTCTATTCTACATGACGAATCCGTTTGAATATTAAACTGCTTATTGTAAATGTCTTTTATAATATCTAAGTTGCCACTTACCCAATTAATCTTAGTAAGGAACTTCTGATGATACTTTTTCTGTTTAAAATGGTCACTAATAACCTTGCCCATAGACCTTGCGTCTTTAGCAGGTGCATGATATTTGGCTTCGATAACCAGTAAGGTATTACTAGTTGGCTGATATGCAATTATATCAATCTCTCCGCAAGGAATTGTTGTTCCATTAATCTTGTCTATTGAAATACAGTAGTAACCTTTATTGGTAATTAACTGTTTTAGTTTTGTTTCAAAAAGATTTTTGTGAAAATATTCTTCGATATGGGAGATTGCCTGATTTATATCGATGTTTAGATTTTTTAAATCCTGTCTTTGGCCATATACTAGTCTTGAAACAAAAACGTCTAACCACTCCGCAATAAGAGTGCCTGTCAGAATTATATGCTTTTTTGAAGCCATTACAAAATCAAACCTAGCAGCTCTAGGATCATAAATAGTCTCTAAATGCTCTTCCAAGTAAATAATAGCTCCTGAAAAATTAAGCATTCTTTCTTGTTGACTCCTGCTTAAAAAATCCCTATTATGATACGTCGCTGACTGATTATCCAATAGTATGAAATCTATAATTGATTTACTAAGATGAGGTGGAAACTCCGAAAACTTTGAAAATATGCTTATTGCTTCATCATACGTAGTCACTAAAATAGATGCTCCAATTCTAGGGCTTATTTTACTTATAAACACTTCTGCAAGGGTGCGAACTTGTTTTAAATTGAATCCAAAATACTTTTCAAGCGTAGCATTAATCATTCCCATTAACCTTTCATCGTTATCGACAGCAAAGTCTTTGTACTTTTCCCAATTTGGCTTTTCCTTCATGTAATTTATTATGCCCTTGTAGAATGCAGTTTCTTTGCTGTTAAACTGTAACCCCTTTGTGAAAACATAAGGGTTTAATTTTACTCTCGCAGATGAAAGGTTTGATTTGAAATAGTGTAAGTAGTTTGAATATTCTGAACAATGACTGAGGGCTAACAATATAGTAAAAACTTTGGCAACTTCTTTTCGGTCGGGTCTGGACGAATGGTTTACAGAAGTGTTCTTTGATTTTTCTAAAGAAATCTCTATTACGTATCTCCAGCCGTACCTTCCGATTGGTGCAAATATTTCTGGTCCTTTTACATTGCCAACGTTTCTTTTAGTTTCATTATTAAAAAGTACTAACGACCATATTTCGAGTTCAATATATGCTACCCTTACCCAAGCTGCAGGATGATATTTGTTAAGTGTCTGTATTAGCTCTTCATGTAGTCTGTTATAAGCAAGATTATAAAAGTGTTTGCAATCTTCCGTAGTTTCAAGAGTATTGAATTTGTCCTTCGGCCAAACCTCATAAGCAATGATTGATAATAATGGAAAGTCAACTTGATATTCAGGGCTGAGATGTTTTTTCAGATGTTTCTTTTTCAAGGAAGTTCAAATTGTGTAGATGTCAAGAAGGTTACGTACAACAGTTAGTATTTGCGCTAATATACGCTGTTTTTTTACCCACGACAATATGCGATATCTCTTGTAAATGAGTCAGATAGAATAATAAACGCGGATTATCCTTTATAGCGCAAATACAACTTTCCACAATACTAATCCTTCAAGATTTAAAACTTATGATACCTCAACTACCTTTTCTTTTCTAAGTACACTATAAGCAACTATAGCACTTCCCATCAACAATATAGAGCCCAATAAAAATGGAGCACCTGAAAAATGTATGGGGGCGCCGGGTTTAGTAAAGTAGGCAAACAGGTTGGTCATCACCAGGGGTCCTACAATAGATGTTGCGCTGATCATACTGGTAAGGGCACCCTGGAGCTCGCCCTGTTCCGTAGGAGGCACATGCCCCGCCAGGATGGCCTGCAATGCCGGTCCGGCAATGCCACCCAGGCAATAGGGCACCATAAAGACAAACATCATCCAGCTTTTATCGGCAAAAGCAAATGCCAGCATCCCAATGGAATAAATGGCAAGGCCTATGTACACACTTTTTTCATTACCCAATTTTGGATTGATATAACGAATCAATCCTCCCTGCACAATCATGGTCATGATACCCACCACTCCCAGTGACAAACCCAACATTTGCTCCGACCAGTTAAAACGCTCCAGGTTAATAAAGGTCCATGTGCTTTGAAGCGCATGTGCAGCGATATATACCAATACCATGGACCATATCAGTCCTATTACCGAGGGATATTTTTTTAGATGCAATAAGGAACCTAAAGGGTTTGCCCGCTTCCAGTCAAAGCCCCGCCGGTTCTCTTTGGAAAGCGATTCAGGAAGAACGAAATAACCATAGGCGGCATTGAGCAGGGAGAAACCGGCAGCTACAAAAAATGGAACACGGATACCATAATGCGCCAGTAATCCACCCATGGAAGGGCCGATGATAAAGCCCAAACCAAAGGCGGCGCCTAACAGTCCAAAGTTTTGCGCCCTGTTTTCAGGGGTGCTCACATCTGCAATGTAAGCAGAGGCTGTAGTAAAGCTGGCGCCAGTTATCCCGGCAATGATGCGGCCCAGGAAGAGCCACCAGATAGTGGGTGCAAAGGCAAGGAAAAGGTAGTCTATACCAAATCCCATAAGTGACAGCAGCAACACAGGCCTGCGGCCATATTTATCACTCAGGTTACCAATGATAGGGGCACAAACAAATTGCATGATGGCATAAGCGAAGGTGAGCCAACCACCCCATTGTGATGCCTGGCTGATGGTGCCGCCTGTAAGTTGTTCAATCAGCTTGGGCAAAACGGGAATGATCAATCCAAGGCCCGTTACATCGATCAGTAACGTTATAAAAATAAAACTCATTGCGGCCTTACGGGGTTGGTTCATACAGTTGGCTTAAACAGGTGCAAAGTTGGCTTTTTTGTTTTAACGGTAAAATGCCGGGCCGGTTATACCTCTTAAAATTCGGTAACAAAATGTATTTACCGGTAAATTATAGCACCTGGTCATGTGACGGGCCTACCTGCATTAAAAGAAATTGTTCCAGGTCAGCGATACATTTCTATTGGACAGTATTGCTTAACTTGATCGCAAATTAACCACATGATACCGGGTTTAAGAAAAGAGTATAATGAACGGTTCACCAACGAAAAGTATGAAGCCTTTATAGAAGATCTTTCAAATATCTACCCCGGCCACCTGGAATTCAGAATTGCTGAAACCCCTGTATTCATACCAAAGGAATTTACCCAAAAAATGCATTCAGCCTGTGAAAGCATCATCGATATTATATCAAAGCCTTCTTACCGGGACCAAAGCGAAAATGCCATACCTGCAAGTCTGTATGTTCCTAACGAGGATTCTCACCCGCAATTCATCGCATTTGATTTTGGTATTTGTTATAATGAACAAGGGGAACTGGAACCGCAACTCATAGAAATGCAGGGTTTCCCTTCCCTGTTTGCCTGGCAGGTATTTGTTGCGGACACACACCAAAAACATTTCGAATGGCCAAAGGATTTCAGTCCCTATCTCAATGGACTGGACAGGGAAAGTTATTTGGCCCTGTTACAAAAGATCATCATAGAAGATACCCCGGTGGAAAATGTGATACTGCTGGAGATCTTACCGCACCAACAGAAAACCCGTGTTGATTTTTACGCAACGAAAGAATTGTTGGGAATAGAAACGGTGTGCATTACAGAGCTGATCAAAGAAGGAAGACAATTATTTTATTTACGCAATGGTGAAAAAACACCTGTCAAACGAATCTATAACCGGGTGATCTTTGATGACCTTTTTCAACAGTCTGCCGAAATACAGGATAAAGGGAAAATATTCCAGGAAGAACTTGATGTAACATGGGTGCCGCATCCCAACTGGTTTTACAGGCTAAGTAAGTACACCTTACCCTTTATTGATCATCCCTACGTTCCACATACCCAGTTCCTGGATAAGCTTTCAGACCTGCCTGTTGACCTTGAAAACTATGTGGTGAAGCCGCTGTTCTCCTTTGCGGGACAGGGTGTGATCATTGATGTGACAGAACAAGATATTCAAAACATCAAAGACCCTGGAAACTGGATCATTCAGCGAAAGGTAAATTATGCCCCGGTTATAGAAACACCCGGTGAAAACGCGAAAGCAGAGATCCGCCTTTTTTACTTTTGGGAGCCTGGAGCTGATAGACCCGTTGCTGCCAGTAACCTGGCGCGACTGAGCAAGGGCAAGATGGTAGGTGTAAGGTATAACCAGGATAAGAATTGGGTGGGCGGAAGTTTTTGCCTGTTTGAAAAGTAACAGGTTACTATAAGTGGGTCCATATTATTGGTTAACCAGATCAAATAGCTGCAGACAATGAGAAAAATATTGTTAGTTGGATGTTTACTGTTTTACACTGCTGCGCATGCACAGTTAACCAAAAAGATAGAAACGGACCGGCCAGACCAGACAGAAAGTCCCTACCTGGTTCCCAAAAGATGGTTTCAATCTGAAACCGGGTTTAATATAGAGAATGAAAAGGATGGCAGCAAGACCTTTATCCATCCTACCATGCTGAATAAGTATGGCATCAGTAACAGGATTGAACTCCGGCTGATCACAGAATATGTAACCGAGCAATCTCCCCTTATCATTCCTTTTGGCAACCGCACTGTAACCGGCTTGCAACCGATACAGGTGGGTGGCAAGATCGCTCTTTGGGAAGAAAAAGGTTTGATACCAAAAACCTCCCTAATAGCCCATACTTCCATTCCCAAAGCAGCTTATAAAGAGTTCAGGCAACCTAAATGGGGGCCCAACTTCAGGTTTACCATGCAGAACAGTTTATCTGATAATGTTTCATTGGGTTATAATATCGGTATGGAATGGGATGGTGAAGAAGATGGCTCACCCAGTTATATTTATACACTGGCTCCAGGTTTCAACCTGGGTGAAAAATGGTATGCTTATATAGAATTATTTGGCTTTCTTAATGCGGACAATCATCCGCAGCATAGCGCCGATGGAGGCATTGCGTACAATTTTTCAAATAATGTTAAGGCGGACATATCCGGTGGCTTTGGGATAACAAAAAACACTTCACTTAAAAACTATATCGCCATTGGTTTTTCCTTCCGGTTGCCTGTTGGCCGATCAGAAAAGAAATGAATATTGAGCCATTAAATAAAAAACCCCGCAACTGCGGGGCTTTTAAATTTATCAGGATTTTTTACAACAAGCTTTTGTGTCGCAACTGCTGTCCTTGCAACAGCTCATATCTTTTTCGCACTTGCCATCTTTCATGCATTTGGCATCCTCGCATTTTTTATCATCACAACAAGAAGTAGCAGCAGTAGCAGCTGTTCTTTCATACTGGCAACATCCATCAAGTTTATTATAATCTTCCTCAGTTGCTTTGAAGTTTGGGGTATCATACCCGGCTTTAGCCACAGCCTGCTGGATCTTAGCTGTATTGGAAGATGAACTGTTATATTTTACAGTCAACACTTTGGAATCAACGTCCCACATAGCATAGCTGGCACCGGCAGCTTTTGCAGCTTTTTCAATTTTCTTTTTGCAAGTGCCACATTCACCCGAAACAGAAAATTTCTCTGATTTGGTTTGGGCTACAGCCATAAAAGAAAAACAAAGGAAAAGGAAAGAAAGTAATAGGAATTTATGCGTTTTCATTTTGATTGATTTTGATAGTGTAATAAGTTTTGTTTTGTGATAGATAATTTAGCCTGGGGTTCAAACAAGTCCGTCTTAAATACGGAAAACGCAATTGGTAAGATAAGTATCCTGTTTATTTATAGGAGGACTATGAGCAATGGGATAATTGGTTTGACCTGTTTTACTTACAGGGACCATTACATAAGTAAATAGCGTTACAATGGCTGGTGGCAGAGAAGGAATTTCAATGGTGGTGTTTGGAGTTACATGTGATGTTTGAATTTTCACAATTTTGACATCATCCCAACAGCAATGACCTTCTTTATGCATACCACACCGGTCACATGTATCTGATGTGGTTTCTCCGAGCTGCGCTGAATTCAACTGGTCCATACAGTAATGAAGGCTTACAACAAAGCCAGTACTCATTACAGCATATACAACAAGCATTATGGTGGCCAGCAAGTTTTTCATTACTGTAGTAAAGATAATTAGCCTTTTGAAAACCCGAAACCCGGAAAGGTTAAATCTGGGTTTAGGCTATACTACTTTATCAAAATAATAATCAACTGGTAATCAGTTAATAAAGCTCCAGTAAATGCCAAAGCGGGTGATCATTCCAGGTGTGGGATAGCCAGGAGCGGCAAAATCATTATTGGTAAAACCAAAGCCATTGACTGTGGATGCTGTATTCAGGTTCTCAAAACGCAAAAAAGCTTTAAAGCTCCTGATGCGGAAATTGAGATATAGATCAATCCTGGGGTTATTATCTATGGTAATGGAATCCTGGTAAAAGAACTGGCCCAGTATGGGTGAATAATTATCCGCCTTATACGGGGTATGGTACCGCACCTCTGTACCAAAAGCAATATTAAGGTGTGGAAAACCGAGGTTACCTTCATAACCAAACAAGTTACGGGTGTAAACAGTTGGGAAATGAATATCAGCAGCACCGGTTTTTTGTTGAACATACACTTGTGTATGCCATTTCCAGCGACGGCCTATATTAAAAGTTTTAAGTGCATTGATGCGAAGCACGTTGAAAAGCGTGGCTTCCTGTTGCAGCTTATAAAAATCAGTGATGTACAGGTAATTACTGATAAGGTAATAATCAGCACTCAACTGGATGCGAAGCCTGGGCTGAAATACGGAGCCAAAGAAATGCAGCGTATTTTCCTTTGTAAATGATTTTGCAGGATCATCGAGGTAAAAATTACTGGAGCCATTGTAGATAAAGGGTGGCGTACGGTTAACGTTTTCAAAGCCCACCTGCAAACTTCCTACGTTGGGACTGATTAACCGCTGCAGGCTAATGTAAGCATGGTAATCACCGGCATTATAACCATTGAACCATAGCTTGCCAAAGGCGGCAATATCCCATTTCAGGTTTTTTGTGGTGTTGCGGTATTCACCATGGCCCATCACATTATAAAGCGATCTTGATCTTTTAAGCTCCCCATTCAATAGTTGTAATTCTGCGCCGACCTTAATGAATTGCTGCAGATTTTTGACATCCGGGAATTGGTAAATGGAAAAATCATTGGTTATTTCCCGCCACTGATCCTGGAACTTAATAAAACTGTCGGTGGTAGGAAAAATGATATTATACCTGCTTGCATAATAGGCGGAGTCTGGGCTATTCCGCTGATCGGCTGAAGACACAGGGAGGTCCTGGAAGATATACCGGTACTTACCATAGTTTATGGTGTGTTCAAAACGCACACGGGGGAAGAACAATGGAATAACCGTGGAATCGGTGACCAGTGAATCCTTCTTTCCAAAATCGTATTGTTGTCTTAATAAGAAGTTGGTTTCGTTATACCTGTTGCCAGTATAAATAGTTGTATTAAAAAAATTGGTGGCAAAGCGTGGATCTCCACCAAGGAATGTTGGGATGGTGTACCTGTCAGCAGAATACACAGGATCATGCAGATCACTGGTGCGTTGAATACCCCCGCTTTCCTGGGATTGTAATTTATTAGATACTATAACGAAATAGTTATTGTATCTCTTGGATGGCGCCTGGTACCAGGAGGTGAACTGGTAACTGTTATGGCTGGTCTTTTGATTACGAAATGTGCCCGGTGCACCGATCATCCGGTATTGAAAGCTGGCACTCCAGTAAGGCTTCAGGTTTTGAGCGAGTAGCAGTTCAATGATCTGTTCTGCCCTTGTGGCGATATTATAGGAAAGCTGGGTATAAGGTTTCGTTGTATTAAACAAACTGGCTGTTTCCACCTTGTATTTATAAACATCGAATGCATGAAAGCCGGGGTCCCACCCTGCCCGCAAATTCGGCGCATATAAAATGGAACGTGTAGCGGTACCGGTATTACCCAGATAAATATGGGTGGCCGGCACAGGATAATAATTACTGTAATCAAGGATGGAAGAATCGAGGCGGTGTGCACGGCTGGAATCGAGATAATAATAACTAAGTGTAAGATGCTCTTCATCTTTACTCCTGCTGCGAAGACTGTCACCACCGGGACCACCGGAAGACCCGGTTCCTCCAAGGTTTCCTATGCGCCTGGTGATACCTTCCAGGGCACCTGGCCTTTGTGCATGTAAAAAAGTACATGACAGGGAAATCATGAAAAAGAAGAAACCTTTATAAGCGACAGCTTTTTTCAAGTTGTATTATTATGCTATAGAAGTGATCAATGCTTTAAACAGCGCAGAAAACTTTGGTTCAGCCTCTTTGGCAGCATGCAGTACTTCCTCATGCGTTATGACATTGTCTTCTTCCCGGATACCTATGTCCGTTATAACACTCATGGCAAATACATCCATACCAGCATGTACAGCTGCGATCACTTCCTGGACCGTGCTCATACCTACAGCATCGCCACCCAATACATGGATCATTTTATATTCAGAACGTGTTTCAAAGGTAGGGCCGGTCACCCCAAAGTACACACCTTCCTGCACTTTGATGTTCAGTTGCTCAGCCAGTTGCTTAGCTTTTGAAACAAGGGATCTTTTATAGGGTTCACTCATATCCGGGAAACGGGGTCCCAGCCTATCGTCATTTTCACCTATCAATGGATTCCTGGCGGCAAAACTTATATGATCCGTAATGATCATCAGGTCACCCACTTTAAAAGATGGATTTACACCCCCGGCTGCATTGGATATAAAAAGCGTCTGTACCCCCAATTGTTTTAATACACGGATTGGGAATACTACATCCAAAGCATCATAACCTTCATAAAAATGAAATCTTCCGGCCATTGCAATAACCGGTTTGCCTGCAATAGATCCAAAAATTAATTTCCCATGGTGACCCTTTACAGTGGATACCGGAAAATGCGGTATGTCCTTGTATTCTATTTCCTTATCTACTTTTAATTCCTGAACGAAATCTCCAAGGCCACTACCCAGAATTACGGCTGACGTGGGCTTATTTGTATTGTATTGTTGTAGAAAGCTGGCGGCTTCTACAATTTTATCAAAATGATTCATTCAGGCAAAGATAGCCGTAGCATGCGAAAATGAATTCTTATAAAGAATACAATATTCTGCAGATCCCGGAGACGCTAACATGTAACCGTTAAGTGTACTAAAATTACAGGCTGTGATCAACCTGCGTATTATGGATGCTAAGCTATTGCAAACCTGTTGATGGATCTGCCAGGTGAGGAATGCACCCGGAGTTCAGCAGTATAACTTATAACGGAGCTTCTTCTTCTATGATCCTTT
Source organism: Flavisolibacter ginsengiterrae DSM 18136 (assembly GCF_059568575.1). Taxonomy (NCBI): domain Bacteria; kingdom Pseudomonadati; phylum Bacteroidota; class Chitinophagia; order Chitinophagales; family Chitinophagaceae; genus Flavisolibacter; species Flavisolibacter ginsengiterrae. Next base: position 84,126 of record NZ_JCANTR010000012.1, on the reverse strand, counting down.
CAGCAATAAGCAGGTCTACCGGCCGGGTGATCTTAATATTATTTTCTTCTCCTTCCACCAGTGATATTTTTAACCCATAAGCTTCAACCACCGTGGCCTCATCTGTAAATCTTTCCTTATAGTCTATACCAAAGGCTGGCAGCAAAATTTTGCTATGAAAGGTCTGCGGTGTCTGAACCATAACTATACGATTGCGGTCCAACACTTCATTATCATTTTTTTCTTCATTTAAAATGCGGATACTGTCACGGGCATGAATTACAGGCACGGCACTACCCATTTTTAAAGCATGTTCATAACAACGTTGGATAAGATCCGGGCTAACAAGGCAACGCACTGCGTCATGCACAAAAACTATTGCTTCGCCCTCCACCATTCTTAAACCATTCTGAACGGAATGAAAACGTGTTTCGCCACCCAACCCGATCAATATCCTGTCATAATCAAAATAGGCATCAATGATCTCTTTACCCATATCTGCATATTCTTCGGGTAATACAAGGATTATCCGGAGATCATCATAAGTTTCAAGGAAGGTCTTGATTGTATAATAGAGAACTGGTTTATCATTAAGTAATAAAAATTGTTTTGGAACTGAACTGCCCATTCTTTTCCCTGTTCCACCAGCAACGATAACGGCATATTTTTTCATGAGCTTTCTTTATAAGAGGCCACGATTTCTATTCACAAATGGCCCCTGTTCTACCCGCAAAAGAAGGAAAAGGGAGCGACATTTTGAAAGAAAATAGGTAAACAGGAAAAATTTGCATTTTTTGGTTTAAGATGTCCAATTCCCGGGAAAAACGAATTCGGCGGCAGTTATTAAAGATTTACTTCCTGTCAATCAACTCTTTACTTACCTGTAAATAGCCAGTTCTTTATATCCTTCATTATTGCGGGCTGCCCGGTACATTCCCAATGAATTAAACTGCATGCTTATATTACCAAAAGCATCCACACCTATCATTCCTCCCTCTCCTCTCATTTTCACCAGTTTATCATTTACAACTATATCCATGGCTTGCTGAAGGGAACAATTCCTGTATTCCATTAAACAACTCACATCGTATGCTGCCACGGCCAGCAAAAAGATCTCGCCATGGCCGGTACAGCTAATAGCACAGGTTTTATTGTTGGCATAGTTGCCACTACCAATAACAGGTGTATCTCCTATCCTGTTATAATTTTTATTGGTCATGCCCCCGGTACTTGTTGCCGCAGCTACATTTCCTGAGGCATCACGCGCTACAACACCTACGGTTCCAAACTTTTTATCCTTCATCAGTTTTTCTATACGCGGGTCATTGTGATCCAGGGAGGTTACTTCCTGGTCCCTTGCCAGCTTCCATTGATCATATCGAAACTGGGAAAAAAAATAATCTTCGGGTTCTATCTCAAGTCCGCGGCTCAATGCAAAATCTACAGCACCTTCCCCACTTAAAAAAACATGCTCACTGTGGCTCATGATCTCTGCTGCCAGTCGTATGGGGTTTTTGATGCTGCGCACACAGGTCACTGCACCTGCCCGTAATGTGCTTCCATCCATGATGCAGGCATCCATTTCATGAGAACCAGATCTTGTAAATACAGATCCACGACCGGCATTGAAAAGCAGGTTGTTTTCCAGCAGTTCACACCCTTCTGCAACGGCATCAATTGCTGAACCGCCTTTATCAAGAATAGCATAACCGGCATTCAATGCCTCTTCCAGGCCACGGAGATAGGCCTGCTCCAGTTCCTCAATCATATGCTCCCTTATAATAGTACCGGCACCACCATGAAGCGCAATAGCATATTTAGGCATATGAGATCAGTTTTATAAAAGGCAAGAGAGCATCAACAAATTTCAGACCTTTCTGTAGAATTTGGAAGAGAGAAGATTTAATTGGTTAACAGCAGTTCGCATTCATGCATTAGCCGATCCTTATTGATGGCAACAGTACCCACTTCCTCGCAAACCAGGCCACCGGCAATGTTAGCCACCTCGGCCATCAAACGCACATTGCCTGTAGCAGCATATACGAGAGCAGCAACAGCAATGACGGTATCACCAGCTCCTGAAACATCAGCGACAGCCCTGATATGAGATGGGATAATCTCTGAGATTATTTCATCGCTATAAAACACACCTTTTTCGGAAAGTGTGATAAAGGAAATTTTATGATGCAGCAGGTGAAATAATTCAGCATGTATATCCTTCAACAATTCAAAGTTGACATCTGTAAATAAAAAATTGAGCGCTTCTTTAGCTTCTTTGAGATTGGGTTTGAAAATGGTAACGCCCTTGTAATCGAAAAAGTTCTTCCTCTTAGGATCAACAGCCGTGATTATACCTTCCTTTTTACATATTGATATGATAACCTTTATAACAGCCTCAGACAGCACACCCTTATTATAATCTTCCAATATGACAACATGAGGCTTTTCGTCACTGACAAAAGCCTCGAATAACTCAACCAGCTTAATTTCATCTTCCCTGCACAGATCCCGTGTGATCTCGGCATCTAATCGCATCATTTGCTGATTACGACTTATTACACGTGTCTTATTAGTAGTAATCCGGTCACTGCTTTTGATGCAATATCGTGTGCTGATGTGGTGCTCATCAAATAACCTGTTTAACATTTGTGCATCTTCATCATCACCTGTTACAGACAGTACAAAAGGAGTAGCTCCCAGGGACTGGATATTCAGCGCTACGTTACCTGCACCCCCGATCCTGTATTCCTTTTTTTTCATGGCAACTATAGGAACAGGAGCTTCAGGAGAGATACGATCCACTTCACCCCACATATAGGTGTCAAGCATAACATCTCCAATTACACCGATCTTAAGCGAAGCAAATTGCTGAAATAGTTCCTTGAAGTTTTCCATGTACTTTTTATACGGCCTTATTTTGGCGTGCCAAAGCAACGAAATAAATAGGAATTCCGAGAAGCACTATGATTAAACCTGGCCAGGTGAACTCAGGTTTATAAATGATCAGGAGGATGCAAAACGCCAACCCCATGATTATGTAAAGTATTGGCATCACAGGATATCCAAATGCCTTATATGGCCGTTCAATATCAGGTCTTTTTTTACGCAGTATAAAAATACCAAGGATAGTAAGCATATAAAATACCACTACCACGAAAGAGATCATATCAAGTAACTGGCCATAACTTCCACTCAGGCTCCACAAACAGGCTGCAATACATTGAATCCACAAGCCGATAGCCGGAACTGAATTCCTGTTTAGATGCCCTGCCTGTTTAAAGAAAAGTCCATCCTGTGCCATTGTATAATATACCCGGGCACCTGCGAGAATAAGTCCGTTATTGCAACCAAAAGTGGAGATCATGATCATCAGTGCGATCACAATTGTCCCGGCATTTCCAAATATGGCATGAGAAGCAGCCACAGCTACCCTGTCTTTATCCGCAGAAGCAATTTCCTGCAAAGGCAAAACAGCTGTGTACATAATATTTGCTGTTACATAAATAATGGTAACTACGAGAGTTCCCAGGAACAGGCTCAAGCCAATATTTCTTGAAGGCTTCTTTATTTCACCGGCAATAAAGGTTACATTGTTCCAGGCATCACTACTGAATATAGAGCCAACCATGGCAGCAGCAATGGCACCCAACGCTGCAGCAGTGGTATATGATCCTATGGCCCCATCAGTGCCCAGCTTATGAAGATTCCAGGCATCAGTCCAGTTGGCCTTCCAGATATCACCTTTTGCCATGATAAGTCCAAAGGCGATCAAACCAAAAAGGCTCAATAGCTTGGTGAGCGTAAAAGTTGTTTGAATGAGCTTACCATTCCTGACGCCTTTTGTATTAATAAAAGTCAGTAAAACAATAACTACAATTGAAAGTAATTGGGCAGGAGAAATAGTTCGGAAGCCGAGGTCAATGGCTACAAGGTTCTCGCTTAATTGAGGAATCAAATAGGCAGTAAACTTGGCAAAGGCCACTCCTACAGCCGCAATAGTAGCCGTTTGAATGACAGCAAAGAAACTCCATCCATATAAAAATCCCACAAGTGGATTATAAGCTTCTTTAAGGTACACATATTGACCTCCAGCCTTAGGGAACATTCCACTTAACTCACCATAACTCAAGGCTGCCGTGATGGTCATGAAGCCCGTTATCAGCCATACAGCTACTAACCAGCCTGCACTTCCCACATTCCGTGTAATATCAGCACTTACAATGAATATCCCGGAACCTATCATAGAACCTGCCACGATCATTGTAGCATCCAGCAATCCCAATGATCTTTTAAAAGACTTCTCTTCAACAACAATGTTTTTAGCAGTCTCCAATTGTACTTCCATTAACAGCAATTTTTTCCAAGATAAGTATTTGAAATCAGATTGGAAATGAAAATACCACCTCTCCATTTAATGCACTGCACTGGTGGGATCAGCCCCTTGTGTCTTTAATGCAAAAGCCCCGGAATTCCGGGGCTTTTTATAAATTAATAGGGAATTATTTCTTCTTTGAATATTGCTCGTTCAAACCTTTTACCAGGTCTGCGGTTATATTAAACATAGTATCCCGGTAGTATATAAATCCAGGTTCGTAAGCGAAGATGTAAGAGTAACCTTTGGATTTATTGTATTCTTTCAGAAAGTTTTCAATTTTCACCTTTACATCCTGCATTTTCTGCATGTACAGATTCTGATATTTCTGATCCAGCTCCTGCTTTTTATTGCGGATCGTTTCCTGCATCTGCAACATATCCCGGTTAGCATTTTCAGACTGCACCTGGTTCATTTGTTGCGCCTGGCTCTGGTACTGTTGCAACTTATCATTATATCTTTTCTGCCACTGGTTCATTTCTCCATTCATTTTTTCTTCCTCGCGGTTTAAGTCAGATTTAATATCCTTGACCATGGAAAAAGAATTGGTAATAGAATCCAGTTCAAAATAAGCAATACGAAAATCATTTCCAGCAGGGTCACCCTTAACTGTGGACTGGCTCAATACTCTTTTTTCCGATTTACCATTTGAAGAGAAATGCAGATAAAAAAGAACACCCACCAGGACCAAAAGAATAACATTGAAAATGAGTAAACCGTTCTTCATGCTTATTTTTTTGCAAAATAACATATGATACGATGTGAACGCAGAAAAAGGAAGGTGATTTGTGAAACACTTAACTAATGTGGTTTTCAGATAATTAACCAATGCAAGCATCGTTGTTGCAACCTTAATTTATCAGGCAACAGATACTGATGAAGTGCCATGATTACATACAAGCAAACTAAAAAGTACAATAGGTAATGAATAAAAAAAAGGAGTGAGAAAATCTCACTCCTTAGTCTATTTTACTAAGAGGTATAAGTTATTCTTCTTCGTCAAATGCCATAGCTTCCTTAGCGGTTTGCAGCAATTCATATTCTTCCTTGCTACCTACTATGATATTTTCAAATTCACGAAGACCAGTACCTGCAGGTATCAGGTGACCTGTGATCACATTTTCCTTCAATCCAAGCATATCATCTGTCTTACCTTGAATAGCGGCAGAAGACAATACTTTGGTTGTTTCCTGGAATGATGCTGCAGATATCCAGCTTTGAACACCCAGGGAAGCCTTGGTAATACCTAACAGTGTTGGAGCAGATGTTGCCGGTGATGCGTCACGGTATTCTACCAGTTTCTTGTCGTTACGACGAAGGATGGAGTTTTCTTCACGCAATTCACGAAGGCTAACGATCTGGCCTGCTCTCAACTTAGTTGAATCACCTGGTTCAGTAACAACTTTCTTATCAAAGATGTAATCGTTTTCCTCTAAGAACTCAAACTTATCTGTTAGATCTTCTTCAAGGAATTTAGTATCACCCGGATCGACGATAGATACTTTACGCATCATTTGACGTACAATCACTTCAATGTGCTTATCATTGATACGCACACCCTGTAAACGATATACTTCCTGGATCTCATTCACAACATACTGTTGTACTGCGAATGGTCCCTGGATGGCCAGGATATCCTGTGGAGATATCTGTCCGTCTGATAATGGAGAACCAGCTTTAACGAAGTCACCATCCTGAGCCAGGATCTGGCGCGTTAATGGAACCAGGTATTTTTTGGTCACACCATCTTTCGCTTCAATAATGATCTCACGGTTACCACGTTTAACTGCACCCATTGTAACAACACCATCAATTTCAGAAACGATGGCAGGGTTAGATGGATTACGTGCTTCAAACAATTCTGTTACACGTGGAAGACCACCGGTGATATCTCTTAATTTACCCAGGACACGTGGGATCTTCACTAACACCTGGCCGGCTCTTACCTCTTCACCATCTTCAGGGATGATATGAGAACCGGTTGGCAGGTTGTATGATTTCCTTTCTTTACCTTCTACGATAATGGAAGGGATCTTTGTTTTATCACGGGTTTCAATAACCACTTTCTCACGGTGACCTGTTTGCTCATCGGCTTCTTCACGGAAGGTGATACCTTCCAACACGTTTTCAAACTTCAATGTACCATTGATCTCGGCAATGATCACATTGTTGAATGGATCCCATGTGCAAATGATCTCACCTTTCTTCACCTGCTGACCATCTTTTACAGATAGTGTAGCACCGTAAGGAATGTTATTGGTAATTAATAAACGGTCATTCTTTGTATCCATGATACGTGCTTCACCTGTACGACCAATAACAACCTGGATCTTATCTCCATCATTGTTGGTAGTAGTAACAGAACGCACACCATCAAACTGGATAGTACCATCAAACTTCGCTGTCATGGTAGATTCAACTGCTGCTGAACCAGCCACACCACCCACGTGGAAGGTACGAAGTGTCAACTGTGTACCCGGCTCACCAATGGACTGGGCTGCAATGATACCAACGGCATCACCACGCTGTGCCAGGTAACCTGTTGCCAGGTTCTTACCGTAGCATTTCACACAGGTTCCACGCTTGCTTTCGCAAGTAAGAACGGAGCGGATCTCAACAGTTTCAATTCCAGCTTCCTCAATTCGGTTAGCAATGTTGTTGGTAATTTCTTCACCAGCACCAACCAGTAATTGATCGGTAATAGGATCATACACATCATGAAGGGACATACGTCCTTCAATACGGTCTGACAATGGTTCTATGACATCCTCATTATCTTTTAATGCTGAAGTAGCAATACCTCGCAGTGTACCACAATCTTCTTCTGTAATTACTACGTCTTGTGAAACGTCAACCAGACGACGGGTAAGGTAACCGGCATCGGCTGTTTTAAGAGCCGTATCGGCAAGACCTTTACGGGCACCGTGTGTAGAGATAAAGTAATCCAATACATTCAATCCACCTTTAAAGTTGGAAAGGATTGGGTTTTCAATGATCTCAGAACCAGTAGATCCGGATTTTCTCGGCTTAGCCATCAATCCTCTCATACCAGCCAACTGCTTGATCTGCTGTTTGGAACCACGGGCTCCAGAATCCAGCATCATGAACACAGAGTTGAAGCCCTGCTTGTCTGATGCCAGCTCACGGATCAATGTTTCCGTGATACGTGTATCAACACGGGACCAAATGTCAACGATCTGGTTGTAACGTTCGTTGTTGGTAATAAGACCCATGTTATAGTTCTCCCACACTTCTTCAACTTCTCCTTTGGCATTATCCAAAAGTTCCTGCTTGATCTCGGGGATGATCAGGTCATTGATAGAGAATGACAAACCACCCTGGAAGGCTGTGCGGAATCCTAATTGTTTGATATCATCCAAAAACTTAGCAGTCTTTGGAATATTTGTAATAGTAATGATGTCACCGATGATCTCACGGAGATTCTTCTTTGTTAAGAGTGCATTTACAAATCCAACCTCTTTTGGAACAAACTGGTTGAACAACACACGACCAACGGTAGTATCGATCAGTTTATGGGAAAGAACGCCATCATCAGAACGAACATTTGTTTTCACCTTGATCCATGCATGCAGGTCAATGGTTTTTTCATTGTAGGCAATGATCACTTCTTCCTCACTGTAAAATGCCTTTCCTTCTCCGCGAACCTTTTCTGTCTCAGTGGTCTTTTTACCTTTTGAAATGTAATACAGACCCAATACCATGTCCTGAGAAGGAAGCGTGATTGGCGTACCATTCTGAGGATTTAGAATGTTATGAGAAGCCAACATCAACAATTGGGCTTCCAGGATAGCAGCGTGGCTCAAGGGAACGTGAACCGCCATCTGGTCACCATCAAAGTCGGCGTTGAAGGCCGTGGTAACTAAAGGGTGAAGCTGGATAGCTTTACCTTCTACCAGTTTAGGCTGGAAGGCCTGAATAGATAAACGGTGCAGTGTTGGAGCACGGTTTAACATTACAGGGTGTCCTTTCAGAATATTTTCAAGGATATCCCAAACAACAGCTTCCTTCTTATCTACCAGTTTACGGGCAGATTTCACTGTTTTTACGATACCTCTTTCAATTAATTTACGAATGATAAATGGCTTGAATAATTCTGCAGCCATATCCTTTGGCAAACCACACTCATACAATTTCAGCTCAGGTCCTACCACAATTACGGAACGACCAGAGTAGTCAACACGTTTACCTAACAAGTTCTGACGGAAACGGCCTTGCTTTCCTTTTAAAACATCGGAAAGAGACTTCAGTGCACGTCCACCTTCAGCTTTCACAGCGTTTGATTTACGGCTGTTATCAAACAAGCTGTCAACAGCTTCCTGTAACATACGCTTTTCATTTCGCAGGATCACCTCAGGAGCTTTGATCTCCAGCAAACGTTTCAAACGGTTGTTACGGATGATCACACGACGGTACAAATCGTTCAGGTCAGAAGATGCAAAACGACCGCCATCAAGCGGAACTAATGGACGTAATTCCGGTGGAATAACCGGTATGTATTGCATAACCATCCACTCAGGACGGTTAGAAATTCTTGTTTGTGCATCACGGAAAGATTCAACTACTGACAAACGCTTTAACGCGTCGGCCTTACGTTGCTGAGATGTTTCAGTGGCAGCTGCATTACGCAGGTCAAATGATAACTGGTCAAGATCGATTCTTGCCAACAGGTCATGAACTGCTTCAGCACCCATTTTAGCAATGAACTTATTTGGATCTTCATCAGGCAGGTATTGGTTATCTTTTGGAAGTGTGTCCAGGATATCCAGGTACTCTTCTTCCGTTAAAAGATCACCATAATTCTGGCCTTTGTCAGCACGAATACCTGATTGAATGACCACGAAACGCTCGTAATAGACGATGGTCTCCAATTTCTTGGAGCTCATTCCGAGCAGGTAACCAATTTTATTAGGCAGGGATTTGAAATACCAGATGTGCACTACGGGAACCACCAGTTTGATGTGTCCCATACGCTCACGACGAACTTTCTTTTCAGTAACCTCTACTCCGCAACGGTCGCAAACAATGCCTTTGTAACGAATACGCTTATATTTTCCACAAGCACATTCGTAATCTTTTACTGGTCCAAAAATCCTTTCGCAAAACAAACCATCTCTTTCAGGTTTGTAAGTACGATAGTTAATGGTTTCAGGCTTTAGCACTTCACCAAAGCTTTTTTCCAAAATACTATCAGGAGAAGCTAATCCGATGGTAATTTTTGAAAATTGTGGTCTCGGACGATTATCTCTTTTATTAAAAGCCATCTTTATTTAATATTTAAGATGTAATGTTTAAAATTTTGAACAAGGTTGTGACCGATATAAGAAGAAAGACATTCCGACCCCATGGTACGGAATGTCTTTATTATATTAATCGTGGAACTTAAGATCTAATCCTAATCCTCTCAACTCATGCACCAATACATTGAATGACTCAGGGATACCGGCACGAGGCACGTTCTCACCTTTTACAATTGCCTCGTATGTTTTGGCACGACCGATGATATCATCTGATTTGATGGTTAACAGTTCCTGCAGGATGTTGGACGCACCATATGCTTCCAATGCCCATACTTCCATCTCACCAAAACGCTGACCACCAAATTGTGCTTTACCACCTAAAGGCTGCTGAGTGATCAAGCTGTATGGCCCGATACTCCTTGCGTGCATCTTATCATCCACCATGTGGTGCAGCTTGATGATATAGATGATACCAACCGTAGCTTTCTGGTGGAAACGATCACCCGTTTCACCATCATACAGGTAGGTATGACCGAAGGTTGGTAATCCTGCCTCTTCAATGTTTTTAGCTATGTCTTCAACAGAAGCACCATCGAAGATTGGTGTAGCAAAGCGAAGACCTAATTTCTCTCCTGCCCATCCAAGAACAGTTTCATAGATCTGTCCAAGGTTCATACGGCTTGGTACCCCAAGTGGGTTCAATACAATATCAACCGGAGTTCCGTCTTCAAGGAATGGCATGTCTTCCTGGCGAACGATCTTGGCAACAATACCTTTGTTTCCGTGACGTCCTGCCATCTTATCACCCACTTTCAGCTTACGCTTAACTGCGATATAAACCTTAGCCAGTTTCAATACACCTGCTGGTAATTCATCACCAATTGAGATATTGAACTTCTCTCTTTTATATCTACCTAATTCTTCGTTGTATTTGATGCTATAATTGTGCAATAAAATATTGATCTGGTCATCAACCTTAGCATCGCTGGTCCAACCCAATGGGTTGACATTCATATAGTCGATCTGGGCTAAATTCTTTTGTGTGAATTTGGCTCCCTTGCCAATCAATACTTCACCAAAGTTGTTGCTAACACCTGCAGAAGCCTTTTCTCTTAAAAGCATTTGCAGTTTATCAAGCAAAACTTCCATCAGGTCAGATACATTCTTCTCATGGATCTTATCCAGTTTCTCCAATGCTGCTTTTTCACGAACCTTGGCGTTCTTATCTTTCTTGGCTCTCTGGAATAACTTCTTAGAGATCACCACACCTTCTACACCATTTGGAGCTTTCAGAGATGCATCCTTTGCATCACCAGCCTTGTCACCAAAGATGGCACGCAATAACTTCTCTTCCGGAGTTGGATCAGATTCACCTTTAGGAGTGATCTTACCAATAAGGATATCACCTTCCTTAATCTGTGCACCAATGCGGATGATACCATTTTCATCTAAGTCCTTCGTTGCTTCCTCAGAAACGTTTGGAATATCCGGAGTTAATTCCTCTTCTCCCAGTTTAGTATCACGTACCTCCAGTTCATATTCAGAGATATGAACAAAAGTAAACATATCTTCTTTTACTACTCTTTCAGAGATAACGATAGCATCCTCGAAGTTGTACCCTTTCCATGGCATGAAGGCCACTTTCAGGTTTTTACCCAACGCCAGTTCACCATCTTTAGTAGCGTAACCTTCCGTTAAGAAATCACCTTCTTTTACTACCTGGCCTTTCTTTACAGCAGGCTTCAGGTTGATAGAGGTTTCCTGGTTGGTTTTAATGAACTTGGTTAGTTTATACACCTTCAGATCATCTTCAAAAGATACCAGTCGCTGTTCTTCATTACGATTGTAACGAACATGAATTTCGTTGGCATCTACAAACTCAACCACACCATTACCTTCTGAGTGGATCTGGATACGCGCATCACGTGCAGCTTTGCCTTCCAGACCAGTACCTACAATAGGTACATCTGGACGTAACAATGGAACTGCCTGGCGTTGCATGTTTGATCCCATCAGCGCACGGTTGGCATCATCATGCTCAAGGAATGGAATTAATGAAGCACTCAAACCTACGATCTGGTTGGGTGCAACGTCCATATACTGAACTTCGCCTTTATCTAAAATTGGGAAATCACCTGTTTCACGGCTTACGATCCTGTCTTCAACAAAGTTTCCTTTGTCATCGAGCGGAACGTTTGCCTGTGCGATCTTAGCCAGGTCTTCTTCTTCTGCGCTAAGGAAAGTAAGCTGCTTCATGTTCACCTTTCCGTTTTCAACTTTACGGTAAGGTGTTTCAATAAAGCCCATCTCGTTGATCTTGGCGTGAACGCATAAAGTAGAGATCAAACCGATGTTTGGACCTTCCGGAGTTTCAATAGTACACAAACGGCCATAGTGGCTGTAGTGTACGTCACGAACCTCGAAACCAGCTCTTTCACGACTTAAACCACCTGGCCCGAGAGCTGAGATACGACGCTTATGCGTGATCTCTGACAACGGGTTGGTCTGATCAAGAAACTGTGACAACTGGGATGTACCAAAAAATGAATTAATAACTGATGAAAGCGTTCTTGCATTGATAAGGTCAACCGGCGTAAACACCTCGTTGTCCCTTACGTTCATTCTTTCACGGATGGTACGAGCCATACGAGCCAAACCAACACCGAACTGAGCATATAATTGCTCACCCACAGTACGAACACGACGGTTGGACAGGTGATCAATATCGTCTATTTCAGCCTTACCATTGGTGAGGCGTACCAGGTATTTGATGATCAGAATGATATCTTCCTTGGTTAGGGTCTTTTGCTCAATAGAAGCATTGAGGCCTAATTTGCGGTTGATCTTATAACGACCCACTTCGCCCAGGTCATAACGCTTGTCTGAGAAGAATAATTTATCGATTATACCTCTTGCCGTTTCATTATCGGGAGCGTCAGCACCACGTAACTGGCGATAGATAACCTGAACCGCTTCCAGTTCAGAGTTAGAGGTATCTTTATTTAAGGTGTTATATATAATAGCATAATCTCCACCAACGTCTTCTTTCTGAACAAATACAGATTTGATATCCATTTCAGAAATGGTATCAATTGCTTCTTCATCAAGAATAGAATCACGCTCGAGGATCACTTCGTTTCTTTCGATAGAAACAACCTCACCGGTATCTTCATCAACGAAATCTTCAACCCAGCTTCTTAAAACACGGGCAGCCAGACGGCGGCCTTCATATTTCTGAAGAGATTTCTTGTCTCCTTTCACCTCATCGGCCATTCCGAAAAGCTCAAGAATATCTTTATCTGTTTCATATCCAATTGAACGTAACAATGTTGTTACAGGGAACTTTTTCTTACGGTCAATGTAGGCATACATTACATTGTTGATATCGGTAGCAAATTCCATCCAGGCACCTTTGAAAGGAATAACCCTTGCGGAATAGATCTTTGTACCGTTCGGGTGAACTGACTGACCAAAGAATACTCCAGGAGAACGGTGAAGTTGTGAAACAACTACACGCTCGGCACCATTGATAACGAATGTACCACGAGGTGTCATGTAAGGGATGTTTCCAAGGAAAACATCCTGAACGATTGTCTGGAAGTCAATATGCTCTTCGTCGTTACAGCTCAGGCGAAGCTTAGCCTTCAGAGGTACAGCGTACGTTAATCCACGCTCCATACACTCTTCAATCGTGTAACGGGGAGGATCAATAAAGTAATCCAGGAACTCAAGAACAAAGATGTTTCGGGTGTCAGTGATAGGAAAGTTTTCCTTAAATACACGGAACAAACCTTCAACGTTTCTTTTGTCGGGAGTGGTTTCTAACTGGAAGAACTCTTTGAAAGACTGGATCTGAACAGCAAGAAGGTCAGGTGTATCGGCTATATTTCCAATTTTACCGAAGTTGACCCTTTGATTCAATGTTGTAGGCATATGATTAAAAACCGGTTTAATGTTTATTGACGGGCAAATCGATTTCAGGCCTTTACTTCCTAAGATGTAAACGCTTTGAAACTGAACTATTTAAGCATGAATTGCGACGTCAAAATGTTTTTGGCCAAAACTAAAGGACTGCAAAAGTAAGGATTTAAGCTACACCAACAAGGTTTTTTTCCTCTCAAAGATTAAGCCATTTTGTATTTTGGGATAGCTTTAATACATTGTAACTTTTTGGCATGTTTTGGAAAGATTTTGTAAAAGATTACCTCATTTTTGGAAAAAAAGACCGGGTTGGTGCAATTGCAGTTTTAGTTATTGTCGCAGTAATTTATGCTCTTCCACGAATTTTTAAACCTAAACCTGACCCAAACTTTGTCAAAGTATTACCTGTGATGGTAAAAGGAATCGACAGCCTGGAAAAAAATGAGGAGAATGCTCCTGAATCCAATAAAGGCTATGTTATTAATCGAAAATTTGAGAAGCAACCAGGATTCATCGAAGCTGAACTTTTCCAATTTGATCCAAATACCATAAGTCTTGAAGGATGGAAAAAGTTAGGCTTGAATGAAAAAACCGCTAAAACAATTATCAAATACAGAAGTAAAGGCGGCAAATTTTACAGGCCTGAAGATCTTACCCGTATATGGTCACTGCCCCAGGGTTTTTATGAACGGGTTAAGGATTTTATGAATTGTGAATCTGTAAGGGCAAAATATGATCAGGCTAATTTTGTAAGGGTTAATACAGCCTGGAAAAAAGAGATATCTGTAGTAGAAATTAACCAGGCTGACTCTACTGCCTATATTCAATTGCCTGGAATTGGTACCCGACTCGCACAACGTATTATTAATTTCCGAAATAAACTTGGAGGCTTTTATTCAATAGATCAAATAGCGGAAACCTATGGTCTTCCGGATTCTACTTTCAAAAAAATAAGAAACTACCTGAAATATGAAACAGGTGTAAAAAAAATTCCACTTAATGAATGTACTAAAGAACAATTAAAAGTTCATCCCTATATAAGGTGGAACCTGGCAAATGCAATTATTGAATACAGGGATCGTCATGGACCCTACAAAAAAGTGGAAGAACTTAAAAATATTGTCCTGATAAATGATTCTACCTTTTCTAAAATAGCACCTTATCTTAGTTTATAATTTCGGAAGGCATGCAATTATCCATGCAAGTCTGCAGAAATATAAAGTATCAAAAATAATTGGCAGGTATTGTAAATAGTTGGCATTAATTTTTTATAATTAAATTGAATTCTGTCATTTAAAAGCCCCCTTTCCATAAACAACCTAATCATGTTGAGTACCTTATTGAATATTATTTTCGGGATCATTTTTGTGTATTTTTTTCTATCTGTACTTTATTTGTTCATTCTTTCTATCTCAGGGAAATTTTTTTATAAAAAAAACAAGTTTCCTGCAACTGCACCATCAAAAAGAATTGCTGTTTTTGTTCCTGCTTATAAAGAGGATGGTATTATAGTATCAACAGTCCAAAGTATGCTAAGGCTGGATTATCCAAAAGAATTATATGATGTTTATATCCTGGCTGATTCTTTTCAAGA
This sequence comes from Flavisolibacter ginsengiterrae DSM 18136, assembly GCF_059568575.1. NCBI lineage: Bacteria > Pseudomonadati > Bacteroidota > Chitinophagia > Chitinophagales > Chitinophagaceae > Flavisolibacter > Flavisolibacter ginsengiterrae. The sequence continues at coordinate 69,002 of NZ_JCANTR010000012.1, read as the reverse complement.
AAAAACATTAATTGAATTGAGGAAACTCCCAATAGAAATCATCGAGGTGAAGTTTGAAAAAAGTACAAAGGCTAAAGCATTGAATGTAGGCTTTAACAAGATCAGCAAGGACTATGACATCGCACTTATTTGTGATGCTGATAATGTGCTTGCAAAAAACTTCCTTAAGAAAGTAAACAATGCATTTAATGCAAATGCCAGGGCGGTTCAGGGCCAAAGGGTAGCAAAGAATATGGATACATCCTATGCCATTTTGGATTCATGCAGTGAGGGCATAAATAACCATATTTTCCGTAAGGGCACTAATGCTGTTGGTCTCTCGTCTGCAGTAATTGGTTCTGGAATGGCATTTGAATACAACATAGTTAAAAAGGTATTAAGCGAAATCCATGCAGTTGGAGGATTTGACAGGCCCCTGCAAATTAAAATTGTAGAACAAAAAATAAAAATTGAGTACCTGGAAGACGCTCTTGTTTTTGATGAAAAAGTTGATTCTTTACATGCCTTCCAACAACAAAGAAAGAGATGGTTATCCAGCCAGTTTGTGTATTTGAAGCAATTCTTTTTCCCTGGCTTCAAACAACTATTAAAAGGAAATGTAAGTTACTTCAACCTTGCAATTGCTAATAACCTGGTGCTTCCAAGAGCCTACCTCATATTACTTTTACCGCTACTGACACTTGTAACATTATTTTTAAATTCTGGCTGGTTTATTTATTTTCTCATTGCCGGTCTTTTATATTTTGTTACACTTGCGGTTGCTCTGCCTTCCGAGTTAGTGAATAAAAGATTGTTTAATGCTATATTAAAAATGCCTGAAGCTGTTGTAGCGATGATTATGACAGCGTTCCAAATGAAAAATGCCAATAAAACATTTATTCATACGGTGCATACTAAAACTGAAGTAAGTAATACATTATACAACCAGGGTACTGAATAATCAGTACCCTTTTTTGTTTTTATAATAATTTAAAGCGTTATAATTTATTTACCCATCTGTTGTACCATAACTGGAACATCAACACCTGCCATAGCTTTTGATAGTTGACCTTCCTGCCAGCAAGGTATTCATCTCTTAAATGTACTATAGGCTTTGGATCAAATACTCCTGTTTTAGAAAGGCTGCTTTCACTTAAGAAATATTTCAATTGTTCCTGGAGATCTTCCTTAAACCATATAGTCAAAGGCGCAATAAAAGGACGCTTTGGCCTTTCCATCAATTCTTTAGGAATATATTTATGTACTACTTCTTTTAATAACCACTTGGTAACACCATTACGTATCTTAAAGTTGGAAGGCAATTGAGCAAGGTATTCAATGATCCTGTGATCAAGCATTGGTTCCCTGCCTTCAAGGCTTACAGACATTGTGGCCCTGTCTACCTTAACAAGGTTATTATCAACTAAAAAAGTCTTATAATCAACTGCCAACAATTTATTGGTAATGCCGGCATTTTTTTGAAGTTTATCCCCTTCTTCAAAAAAGGTGTTATATCTCTCAAAAGGCTTTCCAAGGAAAGTTTCCACCTCAGTCTCGGTAATGTACTGGCCAATATACTTCATAGCGGAAACCGGGTCCTTCTTTTGCCAGATCAACTTCATTTTTTCATAGCGTGTAGGGAAATTATATTTCTTATTGAAATAATAAATGCTTTCAGGATTTATTAAAGACATGGTCCCGCTTAAAAAAGTCTGCAGGGGCAATGGTATGCGGGATGTATATTTTTCAGCCTGGCTGAATTTGTGATATCCACCAAATATTTCATCTCCCCCATCAGCACTTAATGCTACAGTTACTTGCTCTCTTGCCAACTGGCTAACCAGAACTGTAGGAACCGTGCTGTTATCTGCAAATGGTTCATCATAAATTTCGGGAAGCTTACTTAATACTGCCCCAGCTTCCTTTGCAGATAAATACCATTCAGTATGATCTGTTCCCAGGTAATTAGCTATTTTTTTTGCTTCAGGAGCCTCATTGAATTCAGCTTCATGAAACCCGATTGTAAACGTTTTTAATCTTTCTGTCCGACCAGTTTGTAATAATGCAGCAACACTGCTGCTATCATAACCTCCACTTAAAAATATACCCACAGGAACATCTGCAACCATACGATATTCATAGGCATTTTTCAGAAGCTTATCAGTCTCCTCAATGGCTTCTGCATCAGAGATATTGATCTCTGGCTTATTATACTGATCAAACACATCCCAGTATTTTTTAAGCTGCATTTCTTTTGTTCTAAGATCAACTATCAAGAAATGCCCCGGGAGTAATTTATACGTACTATTAAAAATACAGTGAGGAGCAGGGATGTAACTAAATTGAAGAAATAAGGCCAGGCTATTGGTGTCTATGCTTTTTTCAAAGCGGGGATGTTCAAAAAGCCCTTTTAATTCTGAACCAAAAAGCAGAACGTTATTCTTCCAATAATAATATAATGGTTTCACTCCCGCCCTGTCCCTTATAAAAATGACCTGCTCTTTTTGTTTGTCATATAAGGCTATGGCAAACATTCCAATAAATTTATGTACTACATCAAGACCCCAACAATGATATCCTTTTAAAATGACCTCCGTATCAGACCATGAATTGAAATTATAGCCTTTATCAATCAGTTCCTGTCTTACCTCTTTAAAATTATATATCTCACCATTGAAATTTACAATGAAGTCATCAAAGTGCATTGGCTGATGGCCAAGAGGCGAAAGGTCAAGTATTGAAAGACGTCGTTGACCAAAACCAATCAACGCCTCCTTTGCTTCGTAGACTTCATAACCCGCATCGTCAGGACCTCTATGATCCATTGCGTCAGTCATTCTTCTTACTATCTCAATATCAGATGTCTTTTGAAAATCTATAAATCCGGCGATCCCACACATGGCTTCAGTTAAATTTAATTTTCGAGTTGAAATGCCAAAGAATTCCCTTCCAGAACCATTTTAAATGTTCTCCCTGTCTTTTTACCAGGTAGCTAAACGTATTCTTTGGTATAGTAAAAAATATAAAATATAGAACGAACACACTTAATCCAGGAATGGGAATATTTCTCCTCATAAATAATATTCGATTCCTGGTAAGATAGAATGTTTTCAGAGGACTCATTTTCCCAGTGGTCATTGATTCCTTATGGTAAATAAGTGCGGCGGGTTGGTAGTAAATTTTGAATCCCCTTTTTTTGATCTTTACAGACCAGTCAAGTTCTTCATAATACAGAAAAAAGTCTTCCGGCATCAGTCCAACTTCTTCAATGACTTTTCTACTTACCATCATTCCTCCACCATGTGCATAATTAGTTTCTTTTACTGCATTATATTGTCCCTCATCCTTTTCCCTGCAGCCAACCATTGAATTTCTGCCAGTAAAAATATTTACCGGGTTATAACCTGCATATTCAATGGTTCCTTTGGCAAAAAAATAATGAAACTTTGGGCAGACAACACCGGCATCAGGAAAACGATTAAAAGTATCTACCAGGCCTTCAATGAGGTCAGGAGTAAATTCAGTATCGTTGTTTACCAGGAATAAATAATCGCCGCTAGCCTGACGTATGCCTACATTATTACCAGCACTAAAACCAAGATTGCTATTATTGCGTATTACTTTAGCAGCAGGTAAAACTGATAAAAATGCTTTTGTCGGGTCCTCTGTGGAAGCATTATCTACAACTATGACTTCCAGATTTGGATAGGTGCAAAATTGTTTTATAGAACGAAGAAGATCGCAAGTAATCTCCTGGTTATTCCAATTAAGTGTAATAACAGAAACTCTTGGTTTGGGTGTAAGGGGTGATAACATTTTACATAAGGTTACTAGCAAATATAGGGCTCAGTATAACTTTTCACAATAAAATTACCATACCAAGCATGATTATAAAAGCCGCTTTTTACTTCAAAATACAGATAGTAAGAAATTATCTGATGACCTAAATGACAAAGGCTTTTATACTATTCAGATTCAATCTATTATGAAAAAGGCTCCCAATTGGGAGCCTTTTTATCATAATAAAAAGATATTATGCAATTTCAACATCAGCGCCAGCTTCTTTAAGCTTAGCAGCCAATTCTTCAGCGGTAGCTTTGTCCACACCTTCTTTGATTGGTTTTGGAGCGCCATCTACCAGGTCTTTTGCCTCTTTCAAACCTAATCCGGTTAAATCTTTAACGATTTTAACCACATTCAGTTTAGAAGCACCTGCGCTTTTCAGAATTACATTGAAAGTAGTTTTTTCTTCAGCAGCAGGAGCAGCACCACCTGCAGCAGGACCTGCTACAACTGTAGCGGCAGCTGGCTCGATGCCATATTCTGATTTTAAGAAATCAGCCAATTCCTGTACTTCTTTAACAGTAAGGCCTACTAATTGTTCTGCAAGATTTTTAACGTCTGCCATTTGATTTAAATTTTTTCCGACTTCACAGCTATTGCTCCGACGGAGGGTTTAAAAAAATTTGCCTTTATTGACCCTCAGGCCTGGGTTGTATGTTAGCTATTCAGGAATGCCAAATCTAATTTTGCTTTATCCTGAATAGTTCCACCATTTCTGGTTTAGATTATTCAGCTGCAGGAGCTTCAGTAGAAACACCTTCTGCTTGTTTTTCGTGGTGGTGCAATAAAGCAGCCAACACTCTTTTTGCAGGAGATTGCAACAAACCGATCACTTCACCGATCAATTCATTCTTGGTCTTGATCTGTGTCAGAGTTTTCAGGTTACTGTCACCGCTATAAATGTCTCCATTAATAAAAGCTGCTTTCAACTCTGGTTTTTCTCCTTTACTTTCGGAACGGAAAGAAGAAATGATCAAAGCAGGCTCTTTTGGGTTCTCTGAAAACATTAAGGCTGTTACGTTGTTCAATGAATCAAACATACCAGCATAGTTCTCATTGCCTAATGATTCCAGGGCTTTCCTGATCAGTGTATTTTTAGCCACTTTCATTTCAACATTCTTGTTGAAACATACGCGGCGAAGCTTAGATACCTGTTCTACGCTTAAAGATTCAGTATTTGTAACATAGAAGTTGTTGTATTGAGAAAATTTCTCTTTCAACGCTTCTATTACTTCATTTTTTTGTTCTTTAGTCATTATAATACGTTTTATCCGTGGTTAGGATTAGTGAACAAAAGTTTTAGTGTCTATAGCAATACCAGGGCTCATTGTACTGGCCATAGTTAAACCCTTTAGATAAGTTCCCTTAGCTGTTGCAGGCTTAGCCTTGATGATTGCATTAATTAATTCCTGGCTGTTGGCAGCAATTTTATCAGGACTGAAAGACACACGTCCAATTGAAGCATGGATTATACCTGCCTTATCAACTTTAAAGGCAATTTTACCACCTTTAACTTCATTTACTGCAGCAGCAACATCATTTGTAACAGTACCTGTTTTAGGGTTTGGCATCAGGTTACGAGGACCTAAAATTTTACCTAACCTACCTATTTTAGGCATTACAGCAGGTGTAGCCACAATAACATCTACATCTGTCCATCCACCTTCAATTTTTTGTACAAATTCATCTAAACCAACGAAATCAGCACCAGCACCTTTTGCTGCAGCTTCCTGGTCAGGACCACAAAGCACCAGTACTTTTTTTGTTTTACCAGTACCGTGAGGTAAAGTAACCGTTCCGCGGATAGCCTGGTCAGCTTTTTTAGGATCTACACCTAAACGTATATGTAAGTCAACAGAAGCATCAAACTTCGTTGTATTCACCTCTTTAACCAATGCAGAAGCATCTTTCAAAGAATAAGCTTTATTTGCATCAACCTTGGAGTTGATTGCTTTTCTTTTTTTAGGAATGAATGCCATTTTAATTCTTTTTAATTAGTTCAAAATTATTTTTGCCATGGAGCAGTTCCTTCAACCGTCAAACCCATACTGCGGGCAGTACCAGCTACCATGCTCATGGCGCTTTCCAATGTAAAGGCGTTAAGATCGGCCATTTTATCTTTTGCGATCTCTTCAACCTGTGACCAGGTTACCTTTCCTACTTTTTGACGATTAGGCTCTTTTGAACCACTTTGAATTTTTGCGGCATCCTTCAGTTGAACTGCTGCTGGTGGAGTTTTAATGACGAAGTCAAAAGACTTATCAGAATAAACAGTAAGTAATACAGGGAGAACTTTTCCCATTTTGTCTTGAGTCCTTGCATTGAATTGCTTACAGAATTCCATGATGTTAACACCTTTGGAACCTAATGCCGGACCAATTGGAGGTGCAGGATTAGCCTGGCCACCTTTGCACTGAAGCTTTACATAGCCAGTGATTTCTTTTGCCATTTTCTTCGATTTATTGGTTCAAGCGACCCTTCATCTCAGCGACTACCAGGTCTCCCAAATTCCTCATAACCCGTCTTGCGGGACAAAAAAGAACTAATTGGGGACGCAAAAGTAGATTATTTAGCTTTAAAAAGCAGCAATCTGTGTGACTTTTTTTGTTAAAGAGGCTTAAAACAGAATAGATAAAGAGCAATAAAAAGAAAAGCCATCCTGAATGAGGATGGCTTTATATTATAAGCTTATTTTATTAGCTGATCTTTTCTACCTGCATATAATTCAATTCGACAGGTGTAGAACGCCCGAAGATCTTTACTGTTACTTTTAATTTTTTCTTTTCATCATTTACCTCTTCAATCACACCATTAAAATCATTGAAAGGACCTTCTATAATCTTAATTGTCTCACCAACAATAAATGGCTCGCTCATGCTTACACCACCCGCTTCGGCCATTTCATCCATTTTACCGAGCATTTTATTTACCTCGGCTTTGCGTAAAGCAATTGGATTTTCCTTGCCTAGAAAATGGATAACATTAGAAGTATTTTTGATTACATCTCTAAGGTCATCGCTTAATTTACCATCAGCAATTTCAATCATTACATAACCGGGATAATAGTTACGCTCCCGCATTACTTTCTTTCCATTCTGAACCTTATATACTTTCTCAACCGGTAAAAAAACCTGCTTAACCACGTCGCTCCATCCACCTCTTGATACTTCCTTGTCAAGGTATTCTTTTACTTTTCGCTCCTTGCCACTTACAACACGCAGAACATACCACTTGGTTTCCTGTTGTTGCGGCTGTTGCGTATTTTGTGCTGTAGCTTCCATTTATTTGAACATTTTATAGATAAGATTCAACCCGCCTGCGGCTACAAAGTCCATAGCTCCTACCACTGCTGTTATCAGCAAAGTTGCCGCTAAAACGATCATAGTGGACTGCTGTAACTGTGTCCAGTTAGGCCAGGTTACCTTTTCCATTAATTCTTTATAAGAATCACGGAAATAATTAGATACTTTATTCATGGTTGCAATTTGGAAATCTGAAATGATCAACCTGGCATCTTACGAACCAAATCATTCATTTTCAAATCAAAATTAGCACGGGCAGAGAGATTCGAACTCCCATCAACGGTTTTGGAGACCGCTATTCTGCCATTGAACTATGCCCGTAGAAAGCTAAAAGCTATTAGCAAAGGCTAACAGCTTTTAGAATTATATTGCAAATATAGTGATCATTTGCAATCCGCCTTGGCGGATAAAGCTAAAAGCTTGTGGCTTAAAGCTTATTTTAAGATTTCGGTAACCTGACCGGCACCAACTGTACGACCACCTTCACGAATCGCAAACTTCAAACCTTTCTCCATCGCGATAGGCTGGATCAGTCTAACAGTTAATGAGGTATTATCACCAGGCATGATCATTTCCGTACCTGCTGGCAATTCTACTTCACCCGTAACGTCTGTAGTTCTGAAATAGAACTGAGGACGATATTTTTGGAAGAATGGAGTATGACGTCCACCTTCTTCTTTGCTTAATACGTAAACTTCACCTTTGAACTCAGTGTGAGGAGTGATAGAACCTGGCTTACAGATAACCATACCACGGCGGATCTGAGTTTTCTCAATTCCACGTAACAATAAACCTGCATTATCACCAGCTTCACCTTCATCCAATAACTTGCGGAACATTTCAACACCTGTACAAGTGGAGGTAAGTGGAGTTTCCTGTAAACCAACGATCTCAACACTTTCACCAACTTTGATGCGACCTCTCTCAATACGACCAGTAGCAACAGTACCACGACCAGTAATGGAGAATACGTCTTCAACTGACATCAGGAATGGTTGATCAACCGGGCGTGGAGGCAATGGAATGTAGCTATCTACAGCATCCATCAATTCTTCAACACCTTTAACCCATTTTTCTTCACCAGCTAAAGCACCGGTTGCAGAACCTTTGATAATTGGAGTATTATCTCCATCAAAACCATAAGAGCTCAATAATTCACGGATTTCCATTTCCACAAGCTCCAATAATTCAGGATCATCAACAAGGTCAACTTTATTCATAAATACCACAATACGAGGTACACCTACCTGGCGGGCAAGAAGGATGTGTTCCTTTGTTTGAGGCATAGGACCGTCTGTGGCAGCCACAACTAAAATAGCACCATCCATCTGGGCAGCACCTGTAATCATGTTCTTCACATAGTCAGCGTGACCAGGACAGTCAACGTGCGCATAGTGACGGTTTGCTGTTTGATATTCAACGTGAGCGGTATTGATGGTGATACCCCTTTCTTTTTCTTCAGGTGCACCGTCAATTTCATCATATTTTTTTGCTGTCGCTAATCCCTTTTTAGAAAGGATCTCAGTAATAGCGGCAGTCAATGTTGTTTTACCGTGGTCTACGTGACCGATGGTACCAACGTTAACGTGAGGTTTCTCCCTCTTAAAGGTCTCTTTAGACATTTTTATCGGTTTTTAGTTGTGGAGTTACAAATTTATTAAATTGAAAAACCTCCTATCATTTTTCAATGAATCGAAGGATACTTTATGTTTTCAGCAATGGAAACTCCAAACCTTCCATCACTTATTACATTTATGTTTTCATTACGCATCTGAATGCAAGCATTTCAAATACGAAAAGAAGAGCCGTTGATGAGAATTGAACTCACGACCTCTTCCTTACCAAGGAAGTGCTCTGCCCCTGAGCTACAACGGCTTTTGTCGGTTGACAGTTGACCATTGTTAGCAATCAGTGAAGAGCAATCATCAACTGTCACTATCACCGCTTGCATGTAGCAAGTCTGTCATCTTACCTGGAGCGGAAGACCGGGCTCGAACCGGCCACCTATAGCTTGGAAGGCTATCGCTCTACCAAATGAGCTACTTCCGCTTATCAAAATGCAAATGCGTCAAGATGCAACAATCAACTGTAATGCAAAAATGCACGCGATTTAAAAGAACTTAATTCAAAAAAACAATAAGTACATAATAAAATGACTGATTGCATTTTTGATTCGGTGGGCAGGAGTGGATTCGAACCACTGAAGTCGAAAGACAGCGGATTTACAGTCCGCCCCATTTGGCCGCTCTGGAACCTGCCCCTCTGAGAAATTATTCCTGAGCCACTTGTCGGAATCGAACCAACGACCTACTGATTACAAATCAGTTGCTCTACCAGCTGAGCTAAAGTGGCAAGTTTTTAATAATCAACAAAGAACTACCCCTTTTTTTGGGAAGGCAAAGGTAAAGGAAAATGACAATTGAAAAAATATTGATGAGAAAAAAATTCTATTATCCTGAAAATAAAAAGACCCCGGGGTGCCGGGGTCTATAATTAACTAAGCTGCTTGCTTTTCTTTTTTCTTTTTTATTTGTTGTACAATGGCTTCCAGTGCTTCATCAAAAGAAGCCTCAAATGACTTGCTTGTTGTTTTTACAAAAAAATCTGATTTCGGAACATGTACCCTGATTTCTGCAATCTTATCTTTAATTGTATGAACTACATTATCTAAGATCAGAAAGACATCCACTTTGATGATCCGGTCATGGTATTGCTGTAACTTCTCAATTTTCTTAGTTACATAATCTATCAGTTTGCTGTCTGCATCAAAATGAATTGCTTGAACATGAACAATCATAGAAATTGATTTAAGCTGTGAAAAAATGATTCAAAGAACTACTTCATTTGGGTTTTGTGTCCGATATGAAGTTAAACCATAACCCATTTTTTACCAAGAAGATTAAGCATTTATTTAAGGATCCTGGTCAATTTTATGCTTTAGGATGTGATTTTTTATATATCTCTTTCAATTTCTCAATAGTGTTGTGGGTATAAACCTGGGTAGCGGCTAAACTGCTATGTCCTAATAGTTCCTTTACGGCATTCAGATCAGCACCGTTATTCATCAGGTGGGTGGCAAAACTATGTCTCAATACGTGTGGGCTACGTTTCTCTGCTGTAGTAACCAGGCTTAAATACCTGGTTACAATTGTATAAACTTTCCGGGCACCCAGTTGTCGTCCGGTATCTGTGTGCAGCACATATTCCTTTTCGAAATTTGGAAATTCCTGGTCTGAACCAAGTATGTATTCTTGCAAAGAACTTTTCAAATCCGGACTTATTGGAATAATACGTTCCTTATTCCCCTTTCCTAAAACTTTAATGGACTGGTTAGCAAAATTGACCTGGTTTCTTTTAAGGTTGATCAGCTCACTTAACCGCATCCCGGTATTGTAAAATAAAATAATAAGGAGTTTGTCCGTTTTTCCTGCCCAGTCATCAGAAAATTCAACATGTTTGATTAAAGTTTCAAGATCCTTTTGCTTAATAAATTCAGGTAACCGCTGTTGGTTTTTAGGGGCAATTACCTTCCCCATTGGACTCTGGCTAATCTCCCCTCTTTTGAGATTATATTTAAAAAAAGACTTTAAACTTGAAATTTTCCTGTTTATTGACCTTGCCGTTAATCCTTCATCTTTTAAAGAAGCCAGCCAGCTCCTTATATACAAATGTGATAAAGAGTTCAACGGAGTATCTCCATATTGATGGAGTATATAATCAAAAAAAGAAATCAGATCTCCCTGGTAAGAAATTATAGTATGCTGCGAGTACCGTTTTTCAAATTTCAGGTAATCAATAAAAGGTTGGATAATTGGATGAGGTATCTGCATAAAACAATAGCTGCAAAGTACAAAATACCTTGCAGCTATACTATATATTGAAGAGGTAAAAGCTTATTTTAAGCTTCGATCTTACCGCTTGCTATTTTTTGCTTGTAAACAGCCTTCAACACTTGGTTTCTGCGCTGAACAGAAGGCTTGGTGAATGATTGCCTTTCACGCAACTGCAATAAGATCTTAGCTTTTTCGAATTTCTTTTTATATTTCTTTAAAGCTTTATCTATGTTTTCGCAGTCCTTTGAATCAATAATAAGCATGCTATATACCTCCTTTAAATTGTTTTAGGGTGGGCAAAGATAAGGTTCTAAAAGGTTTTAATCCAAAATAAAATGTAAAAACTACCGAATTTTACCTCATGTTTACAGGCATTATTGAAAGTACAGGCATAATTACAGATATTACTATTTCAGGCACCAATAAGAGTTTTTGGATAAAATCTACTATTTCGTCAGAACTTAGGGTCGATCAAAGTGTTGCACACAATGGAGTCTGCCTTACTGTGGAGGAAATTGAATCCGACCGTCATAAAGTAACAGCTGTTGCTGAAACATTAAATAAAACAGAATTAAATTACTGGGCTCCCGGAAGCATTATTAACCTGGAAAGAAGCCTGTTACTTTCGGGCAGGATGGATGGTCATTTCGTCCAGGGTCATGTGGACACAACGGGTACCTGCAAAAATATTAAAGACAAATCAGGGAGCTTTGAATTTGAATTTGCCTTTCCAAAAAAGTTTGCTCCATTGATTATTGAAAAAGGATCCATTTGTATAAATGGTATTAGCTTGACCGCTTTTGAGGTGAAAAAAGGTTCATTTAAAGTTGCCATTATACCATATACTTACGAACATACCAATCTTCGGAATTTAAAGGAAAAAGGTAAAGTCAACCTGGAATTTGATATGATTGGGAAGTATATTCTTAGAAAAATGATACTGAAAAATTAAAATAACATTATACTTTAGAATTTAAGTTTTCCTCATTCCACCAGAATTTACTCCATGCAAATACAAACTGCTTCAAGGGTGTATTACCCTACACTCAATATCGCAAGGGGTTTCGCTATTTCTATTGTCCTTTTATATCACTTATTTTGGTATTCCAGCTTTTTTCGATTTGGTTGGATAGGAGTAGATTTATTTTTCGTGCTTTCAGGTTATCTCATTACAGACATCCTCTTGCGTACAAGAGAAAATAAATTTTATTTTTCTGATTTTTATATAAAAAGGATTTTAAGAATTTTACCTCTCTACTATCTAACGTTATTAATATTTTTCACCCTTTCACCTATATTTTTTTTAAACAAATCACTCGATTCTACATTTACTTATTACAGTCAGAATCAGAGTTGGTTTTGGCTATTTATGCAAAACTGGTTAATGATTTTTAAAGGTTCTCCACCTGAACCCTATTTAACCCATTTATGGTCTCTTGCCATTGAAGAACAATTCTATATTATATGGCCAATTATAATATTGATTATCAACAAAATTAAAACACTAAAAAAAATTATTGGAGTATTAATTGGACTAGCAATATTGTTTCGGGTTTGTATTTGGATGATAAATCCTCACGCAGTGGAAGCATATTATTATAATACTTTTACAAGAATGGATAATTTGCTAATAGGAAGTTTAATATCAATTCAATTATGGCAGGAAAAAGTAATTCCAAAATCAATAATCAAATTAATTTTTTCAAGCTTTTTTACATTAATAATATGCAGCGTTTCCATCTATGGAAATGTTAAACAAGACAATTTTCTCTTTCCCACCATTGGCTATAGTATAACTGCTGCTTTTTTTGGATGTATTATTTATCTACTTATAACCAATGAATCCAAATTAAACTTTTGGATCAAAAATCTCTATATATTGAATTACTTAGGGAAAATATCTTATGGCCTTTATGTTTTCCATTTACCTGTTTATCTAGTTATTGCCTATTTACTTTCACATTATTCGATCACATTCTTGCCATTAATATTAAAATCATCATTATCAATCTCTATATTAAGCCTATTGGCAACTTTTGTCTTAAGCCTCGCCAGTTTTTATCTATTGGAAAAACCTGTGTTAGATCTTAAAAAATATTTAGTAAAAAATTATTAGTAATAATTCACATTACGCATTTCATAATGGAACTTTTATACATCTCCAGGTGGTTTAATTTAAAAAAGAGTTTAATATTACTTGGAATATTATGGTTACTAATTCATTTATTTTTATTCTGGCGTTTTGGGATTGAAACTCAATTCGAAGCAACAAAATATATCGAACAGGCAAACTCATTATTAGAGAACGGAGGTTTTACATCTAAAAATTTTATCTTCTATTCGATTCAAATCCTGCTTATTGTCATAAGCAAATCAACAAATACTTTCCCCTGGTTGGTAGTACTAATACAATTGGTGCTAAATGGCCTGTCCATGTTATTGTTCTATAAACTAAGTGTATTTTTTACTAAAAATCACTTTAGATCCTTTCTCATAACTGCCATATTATTATGCATGATCTATTACCAGGTATATAATCTATATCTTTTTACAGAGTCATTGTATTTTAGCCTTGGGATCATTTACACTTATATACTTTTCACCATTACTAAGCTATCCTTAAAAAATATCTGTGTGTTATTTATTGGACTTAGCTTATTATATTTTACCAGACCAACAGGGGTATTTTTTTTACCAGCCACACTCATTTATATTGTTTTCCAATTTTATAAAAAAAAAGCATTTTATCTTTTATCTCTTTTCTTAGTCATAGGAATTTTATTGTTCTTTTTTTTAATTAATATAACACTAAACTCAGGCGGAGAATTAGATTTTCTGAAGCCTTACAATTATGAAATGATTATTTGTGGCATTCCAACAATAAAAATCCCTAATAACATTGCAAATAATATTGGTAATAATGAAATCGGGAAGCTATGGTTCATCATAACAAACCATACAACACTATTTATAAGTTTGGCATTTAAAAGACTAATAACTTTTTATGGTGTAATTCGAAATTACTATGCCTTACCCCACAACATTTTTATAGCAATCTTATTTTATACAACCTACGTTTTAGGTATTTTGAATTTAAAAAATCAAATAAGATATTTTCTACCTCAAACAATCTACTTTATTTGTCTTATCTTTCTCGTTACGGTTACAGTCATACTTTCTTGTGATGAATGGCATAACAGATTTATCTTAAGTTTACTACCATTTTTTTTATTGATGTCCAGTAATGTATCAATGAAAATACCATGTAAGAATTAATCGCCATCTTACTAATTACCTTCAAACTTAAAAAACAATAGCTTTCCTTTAAGAAGGAAAGCTATTGTACTAACTATACAAAAGTTTCAATAATAATTATCTCATTAGGTACATTTTGCCATATCCCTTATTGAAGTATTTATCCAGGTCATAAGCCTTTCCATTAGTATCCAATTGATTGAACTTATCTAATGATTTACCATTTAAATTAGTTACCACTCTGTACAAATAAATTCCATTGCCCAATTTCTGCCCATATTGATCCGTTCCATCCCATTTGAATTCTGTAATGTTTCGACCAACCCGAAGCGGACCTAATTCGTCTTTTGTGATCTCCCTGACAATTTTACCCGTAACAGTTAATATTTGAATTTTTATATTCTGAGGTACTTCACTTCCAGTTATCGTAAATACAAATGCCGTTGATGTGGTAAATGGATTTGGGTAATTCAACATATTTGATATCATCGCCTTATTAAAAACCTGGAACGATACTCTGTATTGCAAGGCACCTGCCTGGTTTTGGCTCATATCTTTACCTGTTACCAGAAGCTCGTAATCTCCATCCTGGTCAAAGAATGGTTTTACAGTTAGTGTGGCTGTATTATTAAAACTTGGAGCTTGTTGCGCCGGGGTATATTGCATCGTTGTTCCATCAAAACTGTAGTCTTGTAAATGACCATCAGGGAAACGCACCTGAACCTTCATGGTTGATGTATCATTCAAAAGAAACCATTTAGCCTCATCCTTTAATTTGATTATTATATCAGGACGTGCAGATACAATGTCATGATTTAAAATATGAACATTATCAAATGTTACATCCATAACCGGATTTATTGTATCCGGGCGCACATAGAATGCTTTATAAAATACATTATTGAAATGATATTGTTCCGGCTGATCATTATTGGGGTTTACCTCAACCAAAACAGAGTTGTTACCTGCTAATTTTCTGGTATCCAGTGGATTATTAATAAGTAATGTGTCATTTTTAATTAATGCCTTCTGTTTCCAGACAGGCATCGTATGTATGACATTATTTTTATCAGTTATTGTAGCTTTTATTTTGATACTATCAGAAAAATCAACATCACTCACATTTTTAAAAGCTATTTTAAAATTTAAAGGTTCAGCAATATCCAAAGTATCAGACATGCTATAATAAATATTTGGTGCAACTGCCCCCTCAGGAGCAGGGTCATTTAATATTCTCCAATAACCCAATTGAAAAGGAGTATAATTGGTCGTATCTATATTGCGCATGTGCAATTCCAGGAAAGGATATTGCCTGGCATTGATTGTAGAAATATCAAATGTTTGCTGATTTAAATGTATATCCTTGAATAATGTTTCTGACTTCCCGCTTAATGTAAGTCCTATAATGTTAATAACAGGATCATCACCTGCAGTTGAATCTGTTGTCTTTCCTGCCCAAATTAATTGCTTCCATGCTTTAGCGGGGCCAAATTGCGGAGATGTGATAAATCCGATTGTATCCTTTGTATTGCATGTAGCAGCCAATGTGATTTTATCATATAAACCCTGGCTAAATGAATACTTGGATTGAAATTCTGTACCATTATCTTTCTTATAGATAAATATCCATGCTCTTGGCCTGTTAAATGAATCAATATCGGTAAATCCCTGGTTATATAACCTATGATAAATACTATTTCCTGCACCTAAATAACTGGTATCATTCCTCCAGGTTGCAGGATAGGTATTACTTGACATTTCTGTACCAGAAGTGTTTCTAACTATCACAAAAAATCCTTTGGGAATTAAATCTAAAAACTCAACAAGCTTCCTTCGTTTATTTGTATCAAGAATATTAAATTGAAAATTATATTTCCTATCGTCTGCACAAACAGGGTCACTTCCATACCTGCTTGAACCTGCAGTTGAATTTAACCAGGGCTGAAAGGTGCGGGAATCTATTACATTCACAATAATATTTCCTATCCCACAAACACTTCTCATATATGCATCCCCGTTTATAGCTACCGAAAAGTCTACAGCAAAATTTGCAGCAGTCGGGAATACTCCATTCCTGACAAATACATCACTTGTACTATTATTATAACTCCAGCTTCTAGAACTGGAATCCAGGCTAATATTTTCTGTGCCGGATTTTAAATGCTGGTAAAAATGAGATTGATTGAACCCTGGTCCACTGTTAGGTAAATAAATAAAAGAGGCTGTATTCCAGGCAAAAGGCCCTGATGTGGGGACTGGTGCTACCCTCCAGTAATATACGGTGCTGTCAGTAAAGCTAATTCCCGGATCAAACTCCATAACGCCGCCAGCCTGCGTAATGGATTTTGTTATTTTAAAAGGCGAATTAAACAGCTCTGTTGTATCCATTTCCATTTTGTATTCCTTACTTGGACTGAATGCATTAGCTGTAGAAGCGAACATTTTGATATTGTTCTTATTAAGGATGGCATAGTTATAAGGATAAATGGGTCGGGCTTCATCCTCATAAATCATTATATCCTTTGTAACACTATTATTTGTTTCAAATAATTCGTCCACTTCATTATCCGGATCTACTGTTACTATAATTTTATTCAATCCTTTATCATGGATTGGATCGATTGGAATCGTTAGAGATACAGAATCCTGAAACCTGGAAAAGTTTGAAAATGTCCTTTCCGAAGTTTTAAAAATTGTATCCCTTTTAATTTCTACTATAGATTGATCTGGATATTGGCGTTTTACTTCAACAATTATATTATCCTTTACAGCCTTCCCCAGGTTTAAAGATTTTATATCTACTTTGAAAGAGGCATCTGCCACCGATACAAATCCTGGTGTGACTTTTACCATTTGATCTTCGATTACATAATCAGCCTTAGAAGGAGAATTTATAGTTATCGCTGGATCACCATGAAGCTCGCTTTCTTCAACATTAGCCCTGGCATAAAAATCTTCCTGGGATTGAGCACTAAATACATCTTCAGCTGTTTTCTTCATGATCTCCCCGATACTTTTTCCGTAGCTGGTATTACTGATCCTTTTATATGCCCGGGAATTCCATATGTCCAGGTATTGAACAATGCCAAAATGCGTACTGGAAATAAACCCGATAGTTCCACGATTTGGATATAATACATACTTTTCTGATAGAGTTTCTTTCGTTATAAAACGAGTAGGATTATAACTGAAGAAATTACCGGCATTACATCCTAAACCTATAAATAATGGATATTTACCCTGGTTGGAATAGTTTTCTGGATTGTCCAAGTTAAACTCCAAAGTACTGGCAGATGAATGCCCAAAATAGGTTATTAAACTTGTTCCATTATTTATTAAATCTGTGAGATCCTGGCTATTTAATTGTTGCACGGCATCTGCAGAACTTTTGGAAAAAGTTGAAACGTTAGCACCATAGAGCGTGTCAATAATAATTTTTCGGAACCCTTCCATTGACTGGGATAATATATTTCCAAGGTTATCGTCACTGGCACCAACAATATGGATCACATTCTTCATCCATTTTCTATCTGAAGAAGGCGATTGATTGGCTTGAGCCTGTTCGTATTCCTTTACTTTATTCAGGTATACAGATACTTCCTGGGGATAAACAACAGATATTCGACCTATAGGTATTTCAGGAATAGAACTTCCCGGCTCCGCTGTCAATAAAATATCCGATGCAGGCCATCCAAATGTGGGTACAAGATTTAACCGGTCCAGGTTGGACTTTACAGTTGGGTCTGTACTGTTTTCAAATGCCTTTTGATGCAGATAATAAACGCCACTGCCAATAATAAATACGTGCTTAGGTAATACTGTATAGGTCTTCCTGGCAAATCGAATAAAGTTCCTGATACCTAAAGGATGTTTTTTTATTCCAAATGCAAACTGGTCTATCAATTCATCGGACAGGTATATTTTAGCATCAAATGATCCTCCTGCTGCTGAACTTCTGTAAGCCCTATAATCTTCAACAGGATTCCCATTAGGTCCATTAAATAAATATGGGTGTGAAATAATCAGGTAATCTCCCACCTGGTCTGGCTTACTATAATCCTTAAATAAAATATTTTGAAGTCGGGAAACGGTGTTGATATTTGACGCATCCTCACTTACTAATATTAATCTGTGTATAATATCTGAAGAGGGCAAAACAAATTTTAATAACGGTGCAGCTGATATATCCGCTACATACCTTTTATCATTTGAAAGATCATAGAGAATGGGTGCAGTATTTCCAAAAAGGAAATTAGAAATTTCAAGATTATAACCAGTACTGTTTGCAGGAAGAATAAACTCAAAATTGCTGCTTCCGCCGAAATTAAACATCCTTGGATAATTCAATTCATATTTATGAATTACAATTCTATCTGTTTGACATGGCAGATCTGTAGGGCACTCAACATAAGCAATGTTTTTAATGCTTATAGTAGCTGAACTAGATGATATACTTGATAAATTAAAAGTAGCCGAATCAATTACAGAGTTATATTCAATAAATTGATTTCCCACTATGGAATCGCCATTTATAGATGCTGTATAACGTCTTAAATAATTAGCATTTCCAGAGATTGCTATTTTGAATGAAGGTGATGGTGCACCAGCACCTGTATAAACAAATAAATTGTTTAAAGTTGAAGCATTGCTACCATAAGATATGCCGCTTGTAGAAGCAGAGGTCACTATATCTGCAGATGACCAGCCTTCACCTTTATCATAGGAAGATGAATATAAGTTTTCGCCTACATTAACGGCCTTTCCATTATTGATTTTATCCTTAAAATGTTTGGCAGCTGTGTAAATAAAGTAGGGTTCTACAGGTAATGTTGTTCCGGATACATCATTATTATCATTAACTATTCTACGGTTATTGGTTATTGATGTATTTGATGTTAAAAAATAGGTAGAAGTGTCAGTGGATAAGCTCCACTTATCATCAACCTGGTATTCCGGTCGCCTGTATAATTGCTTATCTGGTATTCCATCGTTCATTTGTCCCCAAAACTCAATGTATGCACCTACAGGAAATGCCCCTGAAGCAACAGAAGTATATATGGGTACCTGGACACCATTTCGCCATAGCTGAAATTGCTCGGCAGGAACTGCACCCAAACCCGCACTATCCAACAAGGTTTTGGATATTCGAAAAAGGCCGTCTTTTCCAACTTTAAATTTATAGTAAGACTTTGAAAAGTCTTGAATCCATTCGTTATTGTATACCTGAGCCTTAGCCATAAAGCTGCAGATTACCAATAAACCAAATAGAAATTTTTTCATGAAATATAGTTTTGAAGAGTAGGATTATTTATTCTTTTTCTTTTTATCATTCACAAGGTCAACCTGGAGAGAAAAGACATGGGTGAACAAGGGATTTGATTGGTTGGCAAGATTTGTAAAGGCGTAGTCGATCTTTACATTTTGTATTTTGAAACCTGCACCGGCACTCGGCTGGTAGATCCACACCTTTTTTATGTTTAAGGTGTCTCCGTCTGCTAAACCTTTTTGGAAATTATTGATCCCTCCCCGCAGAAAGAAAACGTTATTCACATTAAACTCCAGTCCCAGTTTAGGATCAGCACTCACAGGATCGGCACTGATCAGGGTATTTCTTTTACCATCAAAAGTGAGATCAAAATTGGCTTCTGCCATGAGAGATGATTTCTTTCCTAACCTGAAATCTCTTGCAACTCCCAGTACAAGCCTTGGAGCTGTCATTTCAGTTGATTTTACAGGTATTTCGTTATTAGTAAGGTATAATGCTTCCTTTTCTTTTTCTGTAAAACTGAAGGACCAGGCATTGAATGTAGTGGTGATATCCCGCCCTGCAAATCCAAAACGCCATTTATCAGCCTTTATTTGCAATCCTGCGTCTAAACCAAATCCCCAGGCTTTTGCAAACTTTCCCACACTCCTATGAATTACTTTGGCATTCAAACCAAAATTGACATTCTTATTAGTGGTTTCTTTTAATTTTTGAGCAAAAGAGAAAAGAAATGCATAATCAGCTGAGGAAAAAGCCTGGATATTATTGTAATTGACAGAACCATCAGGTTCAACCAAAAAAAGTGTGTTCATGATATCATCCACGGCAAAGCGTAATGCTGAAAAGCCTATGGTTCTTTTATTTCCGGAAACAGGTAAGGCTATACTGGCAAAATCATACTTACCTATGCCCGCAAAATATTCCGCATGCATGATATTCACATTTGGATGATCTTTTACACCTACAAGTCCTGCCGGGTTCCAATAACCTGCAGTGCCATCCATTACTGAAGCTACCTGGGCACTTCCCATAGCTAATCCGCGTGCACCTGCACCGATATTTAAAAATTCATTGGAATACTTTCTGAATTGAGCAGAAGCAGTGGCTATACTGGCAAGGAAAACCAGCATTAAAACCAGGTGGTTGATTTTCATTTCGTCAATTTTCAATAAGCAATGGATTAGTATTGGATTTTAACTAGTCTGGTTGCAAAACAAATGTAAACTACAAATCACCAAATTCATAATATGGCAGGTAGAAATACTTACTGAAAACGAGGCACTTAAGACGAAATTGCCTTTTGGTACCTACTTTTGTCCCTCAAAGCCATAGAAAAATGAATTTGATCCAGGAATTGCGCTGGCGCGGCCTCATACAGGATATTGTCCCGGGAACTGAAGAACAACTAAATAAGGAAATGACTTCTGGATATATTGGCTTCGACCCCACGGCCGATTCCCTCCATATTGGAAGCCTTGTTCCCATTTTAATATTAGTGCATATGCAAAGGTCTGGGCATAAACCATTTGCATTAGTAGGTGGCGCCACTGGCATGGTGGGTGATCCTAGTGGAAAAAGCCAGGAAAGAAACCTTTTAAGTGAAGAAGAATTGCAAAGAAACCAGGAGGGTGTAAAAAACCAGTTAATGAAGTTTCTGGATTTTACCCCTGGCAGGCCCAATGCTGCGGAAATGGTTAATAATTATGATTGGTTCAGGGAAATGAATTTTCTACAGTTTATCAGGGATGTGGGAAAACACATTACAGTAAATTATATGATGAGTAAGGATAGTGTTAGAAAAAGAATAGAAAATGAATCAGGCATCAGTTTTACAGAATTCACTTATCAGTTGATACAGGGTTATGATTTTTACTGGCTTTATACTAATAAAAACTGTAAGCTTCAGATGGGTGGCAGCGATCAATGGGGTAATATTACGACGGGTACTGAATTGATACGTCGCAAGACTGGTGGCGAAGCATTTGCCTTTACCTGCCCGCTTATTACAAAAGCAGATGGCGGAAAATTTGGAAAGACTGAACAGGGCAATATCTGGCTGGATGGCAACAAAACCTCCCCCTACCAATTCTATCAGTTTTGGTTAAATGCAGCAGATAGTGATGCAGAAAAATGGATTAAAATATTTACATTTTTGCCAAAGGAAGAAATAGATGCTCTCATAAACGAACATCAATCGAACCCTTCTGCCAGGGTTTTGCAGAGAAAACTCGCTGAGGAACTTACCATATTGGTACATGGTAATGATGAATATAAAAAAGCTGTTGAAACAACACAAAAACTATTTACCCAACAAAATGCATCTGCCGAATCACTAAGTGCAGAAGATCTTGAAGGAATGGAGGGCATAGTCCATATTTCATATGGCAAAGAGAAATTAGGTAATGGTATAGATGTAATTTCCCTTTTATCAGAGACAAATGTATTTCCGAGTAAAGGCGAAGCCAGGAAAATGATCCAGAATGGGGGAGTTAGTATAAATCGCCTCAAAGTTTCCGGTGTTACAGATATGATTAATGCATCACAGTTACTTCATGATAAATACCTGTTGATCCAAAAGGGGAAAAAGAATTATTACCTGCTGGTAGTTCAGTAAAAAGTAGTGGGACTTTTCTCTTCCATTGTTTTTAATAAAATGGCCTTTTTTTCAAAATGTTCCTTTATAAAAAAAGCAATCACTCCCGCAATGGCTATAAAGACCCCCCAGACAGCAAGCCAACCGGTTGAAAAAAATACGAACAGCCATATCAAAATCGAGGTGATCACTGGAAGGGGATAAAACCACATGCTGAAAGGTAAGACCTTGCCTTTGTTTCTCTTTCTAAGAAGAACCACTCCTACTGATTGGGCAATAAACTGCACCAGGATTCTCATTGCCAGGATTGCACTGATCACTCCTTTCAGGGAAAAGCTTAGAGAAAAAATGATTCCCAATCCTGCTATATATAATAAGGAAATGTATGGAAATTCCTTTGTAGGGTGTAGCCTGGCGAAAGGTTTAAAAAAATTATTATCCAGGGCCGCTGCATATGGCACCCTGGAGTATCCTAACAATACGGCAAACAGAGAGGCAAAGGCAACCCATAATACCAGGCCTGTAGCAATTCTGGCCGCTCCCATTCCATAGATCCTTTCAATAAAAACACTAACTATAAAAGAATATTGTTGTGCTTCCTGCCATGGAATTACACCAGCAATGCTAATGTTCATTGAAAGATATAATATAGCAATGCCTGTAATGGAAATAAATATACTTTTCGGGATATTCCTTTCCGGTTTTAATATCTCACCGCCCAAATGGCAAACATTATAGTATCCTAGGTAACTATAAATAGTTTTCACACTCCCCTGCCCAAGCGCGACCCAGAAAGCTGCTTTAAAAAACTGGCTTGAATCAGCAGGCCAGAAATTATATGGGATATGTTTATGTGTAAACCCACCTGCAATGATCCAAATTATAGTAATCATTACTCCTGCCCAAAGTAAAACTGATAGCTTTCCAATAGTTTCAATTTTCCTGTATAATAGTAAAACAAGGCAAACAATGACTCCTACTGAAACTAGCTTTTCCTCGTAGAAATTCAGAGGTACTAAATATTTTACATATTGTGCAAAACCTATGGAACCCGAAGCTACCACCAGGGGTGCCTGGATTGAAGTTTGCCAGACAAATAAAAAGCTCATTAGCTTCCCCCCTCTCTTACCATAAGCCTCTCTTAAAAAATTGTAACTCCCTCCGGCTAATGGATAAGAAGCGCCTAATTCACTCCAAATCATTCCATCCAGGTATGCTATTAAAGCCCCAAATATCCAGGCCCATAAAAATAAAGGGCTGTTGAAATAACCAATTACCAAAGGGATTACAACAAATGGCCCTATACCCACCATGTCAATCATATTGATTGAAGTGGCCTGCAATAGTGTAATCCTTCTTTTTAAATTATGGGACATGTATATTTTATCACCTAAGCCTTTGCAAAATTGGCTATACCATTAACCAGGACATCCAGGTTTTTGGTGGTTGTATAAACATTAGGGGTTATTCGAACTCCCTTAATGTTTTCCCATTCAATTGACGTTGTATGAATTTTATAATTGTTAAATAGAAAATTATCCAGCTCGGAAGGTTTTTTACCCTCTACTGAAACCAGCCCTATGGCACAGCCCCATTTAGAATTGAGAGAAGTATGAATTTTCACTTTAGGAATATCCTTCGCCTTTTCCATCCAATAGTTTTTAAGAAAGTGTAATCTTTTTTCTTTCCGCTCGCTACCTATCATATCATGAAACTCAAGAGCTTTTCCAATAGCTTGCTCAATATAAAATGGACGGGTACCAAGGTTTTCAAATTTTCTTATATCCTCCTTTAATGGATTATCACCCGCAAACATGGGATAAATGTTCCTGATCTTTTCTTTTTTTACGTACAACATGCCACTTCCTATTGGAGCATATAGCCATTTATGCAAGCTTGTTGCAAAATAATCTGCATTGAGATCAGGAATCTTAAAATCAAAATGAGCAAAGCTGTGAGCTCCATCCACCAAAACTTCAATATTTCTTTTGTGAGCTTCTTCAGCTATTTCCTTAACCGGAATAATTTGTCCGTTCCAATTAATGATATGTGTAACATTCACAACCCTGGTTCTTGGTGTAAAAGCCGAAACATATTGCCGGATCAGGTAATTCTTATCCTCAGTAGGTAATTCCAGGTTGATCCAATTGATCTTAATACCATCCCTTAATTCCCTTTGTTTCCATGCATTTACTACGTTTGGATAATCCTGTTTAGCCACCACTACTTCATCTCCCTGCTTTAAGGGTAACCCGAATATTACTGTTTCCAAACCTTCTGAGGAATTACGGTTAATAGCAATTTCATCGGGCGAACATCCGGCCATCTTTGCCAGGTTACCTCGTAAAGTTTCTCTTCCCTGGTCCAGCACGCGCCACATATAATAACTTGGAGCTTCATTACAGTAATCATAATACCTCTTCATAGCATCCTGCACTGTCTTTGGTGCGGGAGATACGCCCCCATTGTTTAAATTAATTATGGAGGGAGAAACTGTAAAGGATTGCTGTATATAATACCAGAACTCCTCCTCATCAGCCAGTTCGTCTGCAGATAAATGCTCACTGTCTTTCAATGCTCTTTCCAGGTTTCTACTCCATGATGGCTGTACCAGGCTACTGAAAAAAGCGGTGGCAGATGCCATACCAGCTTTTTGTAAAAAATTGCGGCGGTCAAAAGGCATAAAGGTTTTTTATAAATGTAGGTATTTTCTCTTCTGTAAAGGTGTTGGTTAGCAGAGGTGATTATCTATTTGAGTTTTTGAATCAAATCCAGGGTAAATTACAGGAATCTCTTAAAAAATTTGGTTCATCTTGCCTGTGCCTTTATTTTTGCACTCCTTTTTGATCGCAGGATCAATACAGGTTGAGTTTGAGCTATGGTGTAACGGTAGCACTACAGATTTTGGTTCTGTCTGTCTAGGTTCGAATCCTAGTAGCTCAACAAAAAACCGGTCTTAGACCGGTTTTTTCTATTTTATCAATAACCCCCTTCCCTTATTTCCTTAAGTTCGGCAATATCCACCTGCTCCAGGTAGGGATCAAGTAATTCCAATTTATTGAATGCTTTTAAATACAATGGTTCTTCCGTTGTTTTATCAAAAAAGATTTCTACATAAAACTGGTAAAGCGAATACAATTCCACGCTAATATTCCGGCAATTTCTAACCAGGTCCAGGCATACTCCATCTACGGATAAAAGTTGTGTCTGCAAATCTTCATGTAAGGACAAATATTCCTGGTAATTGATCATAAAATGGGGAATTATAATAAAAGATTCATAAAATCTTAATTGAAAATATCATGCCCGGTTATCTTTAAAACCGAAAAATAATATGGCTTTTATAGGTGCATCACGGGTTTAGGTGATTTTTAGATAATTCACCAAAGAGGATCAGGTACAATTTCTAACTGAAAAATGTGCTTTATTTAATGATTATTTATTGGAATTAAACCTGAATTAAATATAAATTTGCAATTCCAAAGGAAATGAGCAACAACACACATAACAAGCATTATATCTTTCATGCGCAAATATCTACCCGCATGTATGATGTTTGTTTTGATATTTTTCGCTATCTCTCTAGACGACGACCTGGTTGCTGATAGGACGAGCCCTTAACCATGGCCCCTATCAGTGAACTCTCCCAAGTTTATTGGTACAGGATTGGTTATCCAACTACTTACAACAATTCTTTTTACAAATTGGAACAGAATATTGTCATTAGGGTGGCAACACCGGAAGATAAAAAATATGCTGAAACCATTACAAATGAAATGGAATCTTCGGCAAAAGCCCGTGGCACTGGTATAGCTAAAAGATCGCCCGAATACATCTCCCAGAAAATTGAGGAAGGTAAGGCTGTCATAGCTGTATCTCAAGATGGCACTTGGGTGGGTTTTTGTTATATAGAAACCTGGGAGGGCGAATATGTTGCTAATTCAGGGTTGATAGTTTCACCGGCATTTCGCAAAAGCGGTGTAGCCAAAGCTATTAAGGAATGCATCTTCAAACTCAGCCGTGAAAAATATCCTGAAGCTAAGATCTTCGGATTGACAACCGGCCTGGCAGTTATGAAGATCAATAGTGACCTTGGTTACGAACCTGTTACTTATTCAGAGCTCACTCAGGATGAAAAATTTTGGGCAGGATGTAAAAGCTGTGTCAATTATGACATTTTAATGAGCAAGGAACGAAAGAACTGTCTTTGCACAGCTATGCTATATGATCCGAAAGATCATTACCAGCCACAGGAGACAAGCGAGCATTTTGAAAAAAAGAGCAAGGTTTATGAGCGCCTGCTAAAAATCAAACAAAGCAAATTCCTCAAAAGATTAAGAGGAATAGAAAAGAACAATAATGATCGTAATACGAACAGAAAGCTCAAAATGAGCCTGTTTCACTTCTTCAACTTCTAAAATTCTTTCATTAGCAATGGCTTCAGAATATGATTCTTTAACAGGTTCCCAGGAAAAAAAAGGTGAAAAGATAATACTTGGTTTCAGCGGAGGACTGGATACTTCGTTTTGTGTTAAGTATTTAACCGATGAAAAAGGATACGAAGTTCATAGTATCATTGTCAATACAGGTGGATTTACAGCAAATGAATTAAAGGACATAGAGAGCCATGCTTATGCATTAGGTGTTACATCACATACTACCATTGATGCTGTTAAAAGTTATTATGACAGGATCATTAAATACCTTGTTTTTGGTAATGTTCTTAAGAATAACACTTACCCTTTAAGCGTAAGTGCTGAAAGATTGGTTCAGGCACTGCATATAGCAGAACATGCAAAAGCCATGGGCGCTAAAGCTGTTGCACATGGAAGTACCGGTGCAGGGAACGACCAGGTGCGTTTTGATATGATCTTTCATATCATGATCCCAGGTGTAGAGATCATAACACCCATTCGTGATCTTAAATTAAGCCGCGAACAGGAGATAGATTATCTGAAGCGCAAAGGCGTTGAAATGAATTTTGCCAAAGCAGTTTATTCTATTAATAAAGGACTGTGGGGCACCAGTGTCGGAGGAAAAGAAACCCTTTCATCTAAAGGGATATTGCCTGAAGAAGCCTGGCCAACACAGGTTTCGAAAACGGGCAGCGATGAGATCAAATTGCATTTTGAAAAAGGAGAATTAACAGCAGTTAATGAACAGGCATTTGATCACCCTGCAGCCGCGATTCAACACCTTCAATCCATGGCCGGTGCTTATGGTATTGGAAGAGATATTCATGTGGGTGACACTATTATAGGGATCAAAGGTCGGGTTGGTTTTGAAGCTGCTGCACCTATGATCATTTTAAAATCACATCATGCGCTTGAAAAGCATGTATTGACCAAATGGCAATTGAATTGGAAAGACCAGTTAGCATTATTTTATGGTAATTGGTTACACGAGGGACAGATACTTGACCCTGTGATGCGGGATATAGAAGCCTTTTTCCAAAGCTCCCAGGAAAATGTCACCGGTGATGTATTTGTACAGCTTCTACCCTATAGGTTCCAGGTTATAGGTATTGAATCAAAGTATGACCTGATGAGCAGCAAATTCGGTAAATACGGAGAAATGAATACCGGCTTCACGGGAGAAGATGTGAGAGGTTTTAGTAAAATTTTCGGAAATCAAACTTCCATTTACCACCAGGTCCAGGAAGCTAATCAATGATGCCGCCCATTTCTAAATACCATCCTTTAAAACATTATAAATGGGGGATTGATTGTGATGGCTGGAATTTAGTAGATAATAATGATCTATCCATAAAGCAGGAGCGCATGCCTCCAGGGGCTTCTGAACAGTTGCATTATCATGTGCAGGCACAACAATTTTTTTATATCCTGAAGGGCCAGGCTCAATTTCATTTTGAGGATCATATAGTCGATGTAACTATTGGAGAAGGGATACACATTGAACCAGGCAAAAAACATTTCATAAAAAATAATGGGACTGAAGATGTTGAGTTTTTACTTTGTTCCAACCCCTCAACAACTATGGATAGGATAAATTGCATTTGAAGATGAAAAAAATAAACGTAGGTATAATAGGAGGAGCAGGTTACACAGGTGGTGAACTAATTCGCCTACTTATAAATCATCCTGGTGTTGCTGTTTCTTACATACATAGTCGCAGTAATGCCGGTAAGCCTGTTGCATCAGTTCATCATGACCTCATAGGTGATACAGATCTTGTTTTTTCCAGCCAGTTATCAAATGATGTGGATGTGATTTTTTTATGCGTCGGCCATGGTGAAGCCAGGAAGTTTCTTGAGGCCAATGATATATCCGACCAAATAAAAATAATCGACCTGTCGCAAGATTTCCGCCTTGAATCAAATTCCAATTTCCAATCCAGGAACTTTATGTACGGCCTGCCAGAGATCAACAGAGATAAAATCAGGTTGGCAAATAACATCGCCAATCCTGGTTGTTTCGCAACAGCCATTCAGTTGGGACTACTTCCTTTAGCCCAGGCAGGATTACTCAATGAGGTACATACTACCGGCATAACAGGGTCCACGGGTGCCGGGCAGGGTTTTGCGCCTACGTCTCATTTTAGCTGGAGAGCTAATAATGTCCAGGCTTATAAAACACTGACACATCAGCATTTAAAAGAGATTAATCAATCCTTATCCCAATTAGGCTCTCAAAATCAAGAAGTCAATTTTGTGCCATGGCGTGGTGATTTTACAAGAGGTATTTTCATCAGCTCAACGATTACCTGCAAATGGGATTACCAACAACTTTTGGAACTTTACAATGCCTTTTATAAAGATCACCCTTTTACGATTGTGAGCCAGCAGGAGATCTTTTTGAAGCAGGTTGTTAATACCAATAAATGTGTGCTCCAATTAGAAAAAGTGGGGACTAAATTAGTTGTGCATTCGGCAATTGATAATTTATTGAAGGGAGCATCCGGACAGGCCATTCAGAATCTCAACCTCATGTTTGGGCTCGATGAGAAAGAAGGGCTATCATTAAAAGCTACAGCATTTTAATACTATTATATGAAAGCAACCATCATTGGAGGCGGTAATATAGGAATGGCACTTGCAGAAGGATT
This sequence comes from Flavisolibacter ginsengiterrae DSM 18136, assembly GCF_059568575.1. NCBI lineage: Bacteria > Pseudomonadati > Bacteroidota > Chitinophagia > Chitinophagales > Chitinophagaceae > Flavisolibacter > Flavisolibacter ginsengiterrae. The sequence continues at coordinate 39,866 of NZ_JCANTR010000012.1, read as the reverse complement.
AATCAGTTCTTCGGCTTGTAAGCCCTCCGATATTACCATAACCCGCAGAAACATTACTGCTTTGGGGAATATTGCTGACAAAGGCTTTAATGCCGGATCTGACAATGCCTTAGCGATTCGGAATGCTGATGCCATATTCATTTGCGTTTTGCCACAGCAACTAGATGAAGCTTTATTACAAATTCAACCTGCCATTAATTTAGAGAAGCAATTAGTTGTTTCAGTAGTTACCGGTGCGCATACGCAGGTATTTCGGGATAAACTCGGTGATACCCTTCGCATTGTCAGGGCCATGCCCAATACTGCTATGAAGGTTCGTGAAAGCATGACCTGTCTTTCAGCCGTGAATGCTACTGAAAAAGATATATCGCTTGTGCAGGATCTGTTTAACACCATGGGTCAGTGTATAATCATTAATGAGGACCTTATGAGTGCAGCCACAGCGCTGTGCGCATGTGGAATAGCATTTTTCCTGCGCACCATACGTGCAGCTTCCCAGGGAGGTGTAGAAATTGGATTTCATGCTCATGATGCGCTTAAAATAGCCGCTCAGACAGCCTATGGAGCAGCAAAGCTCCTGATAGCCAACAAAACACATCCCGAAGAAGAAATTGATAAAGTTACTTCACCCAAGGGCTGTACTATTGCCGGATTAAATGAAATGGAGCACCAGGGGTTAAGTTCAGCATTTATCAAGGGAATTAAACTTTCTTCCAATATTGCCAATAATTTATACAAACAATCATGAAACTTTTCGACGTTTACCCAATAAATAATATTACCATAGAAAGAGCAAAAGATTCTTATGTATGGGATGAAAATGGGGTGCAATATTTAGATATGTATGGTGGTCATGCCGTCATCAGTATTGGACATACTAATACCCATTGGGTAAAAAGAATTGAAGACCAACTCAATAAAATTGCCTTTTATTCCAATTCAGTACAAATTCCCATTCAAAAAGAACTCGCTGAAAAACTGGCCAGGCTTAGCGGAAAGCATGATTACCAGCTTTTCCTTGTTAATAGTGGCGCTGAGGCAAATGAAAATGCATTGAAATTGGCTTCATTCCACACAGGACGTAAAAAGATCGTTGCTTTTAAAAAAGCTTTTCATGGCAGAACATCTTTAGCAGTGGCTGCAACAGATAATCCATCAATTGTTGCCCCTGTCAATGAAACGGATAATGTAGTTTTTCTGCCATTCAATGATGAAGCCGCAGTAAATGAATATTTTCAAACTAACGGATCAGAAGTTGCAGCAGTAATCATTGAAGCAATACAGGGTGTAGGTGGAATCACTTTAGCCTCACCGGCTTTTCTACAACTTCTCCGCCGCTTATGCGATGAAAATGGTGCGGTGCTCATTGCTGATGAAGTTCAGTGTGGATATGGCAGAAGTGGAAAGTTTTTCGCTTTTGATCATGCCGGGATTAATGCTGACATATACACTATGGCAAAAGGAATGGGCAATGGATTTCCTATCGGCGGCATATTGATCGCGCCTCATATAAAGCCTAAACACGGCATGTTAGGAACAACCTTCGGCGGAAATCATCTTGCATGTGCAGCTGGCCTGGCTGTACTGGAAGTAATGGAAGAAGAGGATTTGGTAGAGAAATCAAAACAACGTGGTCAGTACCTTATCAATAAATTGAAAAAAATAGATGGTATAGAAAATATCCGGGGCCTGGGGCTCATGATAGGTTTTGACGTACCAACTGATTTAAAAGATCTCCGAAAGAACTTATTATTACACCATAATGTTTTTACAGGTGAGGCTAAACCAAATGTCATCCGGTTATTACCAGCACTGACAATAACGCGTAAGCAAATGGATGAATTTTTGGACGCACTCCAGGAAGCGATCAATGAATTACGGAGTGAACAAAATATACCGGTTGATGAAGTGTCGGCCTGAAGAATAGAATAGAAATAAGGAAGAATTTAAGACTACAAATATTAATCTTAATCAAAATTGAAACAGTTCATTTCCGCACATGATGTAAATGATATTAATGCGCTTGTAGAAAAAGCATTGGTCTATAAAGCTGACCCATTTAAGGATAAAACGCTGGGCATTAATAAAAGGATTGGTTGCCTGTTTTTAAATCCAAGCATGCGCACGCGGCTTAGCACCCAGATAGCTGCACAAAACCTGGGAATGGAAGCTATAGTTTTTAACGTAGGGTCAGAAGGCTGGTCTCTTGAATTTGAAGAAGGCGCTATCATGAATGGCAGTTCTGTTGAACACGTAAAAGATGCAGCTCCCATCATGGGGAATTATTTTGATATTCTTGCCATCCGCACCTTCCCTACCCTTAAGAGCCGGGAGGAAGATTACAGTGAACAATACATCCAGCAGTTTATAAAATATGCTGGCATACCAATAGTTAGTTTGGAAAGCGCCACCCTGCATCCATTACAAAGCCTGACAGATGTCATTACGATCAAAGAAACTCTCCAGGAAAACAGGAAGCCAAAGGTTGTTCTATCCTGGGCACCTCATGTAAAGCCTTTGCCCCAGTGCGTAGCCAATAGTTTTGCTCAATGGATCAATGCATGGGGTGAAGCTGAATTTGTTATCACACATCCCAAAGGATATGAACTGGCCGAACAATTTAGCAAAGGAGCTAATATTGTTTATAACCAGGATGAAGCTTTAAAAGATGCCGATTATATTTATGTAAAGAATTGGAGCTCTTACGAAGCCTATGGCCAGATCTTGTCAACAGATACTTCCTGGATGCTTACCAATGATAAACTCAGGCAGACAAATAATGCCAGGGTGATGCATTGTTTGCCGGTAAGGCGAAATGTGGAATTAAGTGATGAAATACTTGATGGCCCTAACAGTATCATCACAAGGGAAGCTTCAAACAGGGTTTGGGCAGCGCAGGCAGTTTTAAACGAGATCCTCAGATCAAATTAATAGCATTGGAAACCTTAATTATAATAAAGATTGGGGGAAACATCATTGATGATGAAACTAAATTATCCTCTTTTATAAAAACTTTTGCATCCATAAAAGGCCAGAAAATATTAGTGCATGGTGGTGGTAAACTAGCTACAAAATTGGCTTCACAATTAGAAATTCCGCAACAATTGGTTGATGGCCGGAGAATAACAGATGCCGAAACACTAAAGGTGGTGACAATGGTCTATGCGGGGTATATTAATAAAAATATCGTCGCTCAATTACAATCACAAAACTGCAATGCAATAGGTATAAGCGGGGCTGATGGTAATGCCATCCAGGCACATAAAAGAAATCATCCCCAGATAGACTATGGCTTTGTTGGTCAGATTGATGCTATTAATGTCTCTTTATTTAAAAATTTGCTGGGCCAGGATCTTACCATTGTAGTAGCCCCTATTACACATGACAAAAATGGTCAATTACTAAATACAAATGCAGATACAATAGCCCAGGAAATAGCAAAAGGCCTGGCTGGCCACTACCAAGTATCACTGATCTATTCTTTCGAAAAACCAGGTGTACTTTTAGATGCCAGCAACGATGAAACGGTTATCAAATCTTTAAACCCTGGCTATTACAGTGAGCTGAAACATAAAAACCTTGTTTTTGCAGGCATGCTCCCGAAACTTGACAATGCTTTTGCAGCATTGAATAATGGCGTCAAAAAGGTGATCATAGGCCAGGCTGAGAATTTAGACCAATTAGTCTCTGGAAACTCCGGAACAACGATAGTCAATGAATAAGGATACTGAAATACTAAAACAGGAAGCTATATATCTTCTCCAGGAGCTTATAAGATTACCTTCTTTCAGTAAAGAAGAATGGCAAACAGCAAGTGAAATAACCAGGTTCCTTGCAGCTAAGGGCGTCCAGGTAACCAGGGTGGGAAACAATGTCCTTGCATTGAACAAAAATTTTGATAGTTCAAAGCCAACTATCCTTCTCAATTCACATCATGATACTGTAAAACCCAATAGCAATTATACCCGCGACCCATTTGATCCTGCATTAGTTGATGACAAATTATATGGCCTTGGTAGTAATGATGCAGGAGGTTGCCTTGTGGCTCTAATGATGACATTTCTATACTTCCATGAAATGGAAGGTCTTTCATATAATGTAGCTTACGCGGCAACTGCAGAAGAAGAGATATCCGGAACTGGAGGAATAGAAAATGCACTTGCATTTCTTCCTCCCATTGACTGTGCTTTGGTAGGTGAACCCACCCTGATGCAAATGGCTGTAGCAGAGAAAGGTTTGATCGTTTTGGATTGCATAGCAAAGGGCAAAGCTGGTCATGCAGCCCGCAATGAAGGTGAAAATGCCATTTACAATGCGATAAAAGATATTGAATGGATCAACAGCTTCCGTTTTGAAAATGTTTCAGATCTCTTAGGACCTGTAAAGATGAGTGTAACCGTAATTGAAACAGATAATAAAGCACACAATGTAGTTCCTGCCCAATGCAAATTTGTTATCGATGTACGGGTTAATGAACTATATACTTTGGAAGCAATTGTTGAAACCATTAAAAAAAATATCAATAGTGAAGTAACCCCAAGGAGTCTCCGGATAAGGTCTTCTTCTATTTCCCTTCAACATCCGTTGGTTAAATCTGGCCTTTCTTTAGGGTTGACGTATTATGGATCTCCAACAACATCAGATAAAGCTTTGATGGCCTTTCCAGCGTTAAAAATAGGACCCGGAGATTCGGCAAGAAGCCATATGGCTGATGAATATATTTTTGTTGATGAAATTAAAAAAGGTATAGACACTTACATCCACCTTTTGGGAGGAATATTATAGTTATTGAATCATAGTCCTCAGGCCTTTAATATTTTATTCCTGAACACATTTTTACAGACTTCCATAAATGCACTAAAGGAAGAAAAAAATTCTTCATTACTACTTTTGTATCTAAGTAGTTTATTGCATACTTTTTCATCCCACGGTTTTGTAAAAAAATCAAAATAATAGGAACTTTCCGGGTTAACAATTATCTCAATAGTATCTTTCCATTCATAATTAATGCTGAACAAATTGAAATGTGTTTTTTGCATTACTTTATAGCCAATGGATTGTTTTGGTAAAAAATCCAAAAAAATATACCCAAAATCCCGCACTGCTTTAAATTGTACTTTCTCCTTCTCATACAAAACTATTTTGCCATCTATTTCAAGTGACACCCATTTATGAGATTCCTTGGGCATTAGATATTCTCCTATTAAAGAAGGTGTTTCCATATACCCTGCCCGGGCAACACGTTGTTGTTCACCAACAAACTTTATGGGATCATTTACATGTTCTAATACCTGGCAACAAATAACATAATCAAAAGATTTCTCTCCAAAAGGCAAACACTCTCCATCTGCACAAACAAATTCCTGGTTGTTATATATTTTTAAATCACCGCTTCTATGGTAATTATCATACATATACTTATCGACTATTACATTCGACCTGGGGCAAGGATTTTGTCCTCCCCCTACTTCAAGTACTTTGAATTTTCTTTGAATTGTTAAATCCTCCCTGCCCTTGGGGTTCCTCACTTTCATAAACTACTTGATTCGTTATAAACAATGGATAATAGCAATAATTTCTTATTATAAAAATTGTCCGCCAATGTAAACCTATGGTAAACATAGTGGACTTTGCTGGAAACATACAGGACTCTTTTCACTCAATAGATGGCTGGAGCATAAGTGTACGTATCAGGAAAAAGATGCATAAATCAATACCTTGTTGCAAAGAGCAATGTATTGTTTTGTAAGACAGCTACAAAACGTATTAATAACTACTTTGAATTGATGAGCATATTTGAATATATTTTCAAAAATAGATTGTAAGATGCAGTGTAATGAAGTTCATCCATTGCTTAGTAATTTTACAGGCTTAAGAAGGCATTATTTTACAACGTAGTCTACGTTCAAAAAAGAAATTATATGAAGCTCTGGCAAAAAGAATCGACATCTGTTTCTGAATTAGTGGAAAAGTTTACGGTTGGTCGGGATAAGGAATTTGATATGGCCTTAGCTGCTTATGATGTACAAGGCTCTATTGCTCATGTTACCATGCTGGGCGAAGTTGGATTAATGGGCAAAGAGGAAGCGGCAAAGGCTGTTGAAGCACTAAAGGATATTCAAAAAGAAATCATTGATGGCCATTTTGTTATAGAAGATGATGCGGAAGACGTCCATTCGCAGGTTGAATTCCTGTTAACCAAACGTATTGGTGATATTGGCAAAAAGATACATAGTGGCAGAAGCCGCAATGACCAGGTTGCAGTAGATATTAAATTATACCTGCGCGCCGAGGTATTAAACATTAAGCAAGAGGTCAAAGAATTATTTGAACTTTTAGTATCTCAAAGCGAAAAGTTTAAAGATAAATTATTGCCTGGCTACACCCATTTACAGATTGCTATGCCCTCATCATTCGGTTTATGGTTAGGAGCTTACGCTGAAAGTCTCGTTGATGATTTGGAGGTCCTTGCTGCTTCTTACCAGGTGACCAACAAAAACCCACTGGGTAGTGGAGCAGGTTATGGTTCTTCTTTTCCGCTGAACAGGCAGAGAACTACAGATCTGTTGCAGTTTGCTTCACTGAATCATAATTCTGTATATGCCCAAATGAGCCGGGGTAAAACTGAGAAGATCGTCTCAATGGGTCTTGCCTGCCTGGCGGCTACCCTCAGCAAATTTTCCATGGATTGCTGCCTTTACCTGAACCAGAATTTTGCTTTCATTTCATTTCCCCCTGAATTAACTACAGGCAGCAGTATTATGCCGCATAAAAAGAACCCGGACGTTTTTGAATTGATCAGGGCCAAATGCAATCGCATCCAGTCAATCCCCAATGAATTAATTCTATTATTGAATAACCTGCCATCAGGTTACCACCGTGATCTGCAATTGACTAAAGAGATCCTGTTTCCCGCCATAGAGGAACTAAAAGCCTGCTTTCAAATGACAAGGCTCATGTTGTCCAACATTGAAATAAAGGATCATATTCTTGAAGATCCAAAATACAAATACCTGTTCAGTGTCGAGGCAGTCAATGAATTAGTGAACCAGGGTATTCCATTCCGTGAAGCATACCAACAGGTAGGTAACGATATTGAAAAAGGCAACTTTAAATTTGACTTGTCAAAAGGATTGCAACATACGCATGAAGGCAGCATAGGTAATCTTTCCACCCCTGCCATTAAAAGCCAAATGGAAATAGTACTGAAGAAGTTTAATTAGCCATCAATTTATTGATGCAAACCTTTAGACTGTCTTTCCAGTCCTTAATAACGATAGGATAATCTGTCTGAATTTTGGTTTTGTCGAGTACAGAATAAGCAGGCCTTTTGGCTGGTGTGGGAAACTGTTCAGTAGTTATGGGACTTACCACGCAATTTGAATGTAACTGCTTTATTATTTCACTTGCAAATTCAAACCAACTGATCACTCCAGAGTTACTGTAATGATAAATTCCAGGCACCCATTTTCCTGAATTGATTATTACAAGAATAGCTTCCGCAAGATCTGCAGCATACGTTGGAGACCCTACCTGGTCATGTACAACATTGATACTTTCTTTCTCTGCCATTAGTCGCTTCATGGTTTTCACGAAGTTGTTACCATACCTGGAATAAACCCATGATGTGCGTATGATCAAGGCATCTGTATTTTGCAATGCCAGCCTTTCACCCATCAACTTCGTTTCACCGTAAGCATTTACCGGATCTACATGATCATCTTCTTTTAACGGCCTGCCTGACTCGCCATTAAATACGTAGTCTGTAGAAATATGAATCAACCTGCAACCATTTTCCCTGCATAATGTAGCTATAGCACCAACTGCTTTACCATTGATCTCCCCGGCAAGATCCGTTTCTATCTCAGCCTTATCAACAGCTGTATAAGCCGCACAATTGATGAAATAGGAAGGCTTATGTATAGAAAATATATTATTCAATGCAGCGCTATCTGTGATTGAGAGGTCAGCCCTGGATAGAAATATAAACTGAAGGTCTTTGTATTGGCTTGCTAATTCCTGTAGTTCACTGCCCAACTGCCCGTTACTTCCGGAAACTACTATTTTGACAGCACTACTCATTTTCTAAATTGGAAATTGTTATTGCATTCCTTGAATAAAGGCAATTGCAGGTCTTTTTCAGAAACAATTTCCTGCCCTGGTGGAATGCCCCAGTCTATTCCCAGGAAAGGATCATCATACCGGATCCCTGCTTCACTTTGTTTATTATAAAAACGGTCACATTTATACAGCACTACCGCCGTTTCAGAGAGTACTGAAAATCCATGGGCAAATCCAGCGGGTATTAAAAGCTGTTTTTTATTATCACCCGAAAGTTCAATGGAGTAACTCTTTCCAAAATGCGGTGAACCTTTTCTGATATCTATGGCCACATCAAGGATCTTCCCTTCCAGCACCCGAACCAGTTTGGTCTGTGCAAACGGATCTTGCTGATAGTGCAGACCCCTTATAACTCCAAAGGAAGATTTGGACTGATTATCCTGTACGAATTGTATATCAATGCCCCCTTCTGTAAAGACCTGCTCATTATAAGCCTCATAAAAATAGCCACGATGATCTTCGAAAACCCTGGGTTCAAAAATCAGCAGATCTTGTATAGGTGTTTGAATAAAAGGCATAATTAAAAACTCCAGTAATTTCTGTTCTTTACTTTACCCCTGTATGCTCCTTTAAGGTCTGCAACCAGGGCGTTGGGTTTGGTAATAGATGCAAAGTAAGCATCATCAAAATCGGCATAGGAATCATGACATACAGTTATGATAACTGCATCATAATCGTTAGCTACTCCATCTGCCAGGCCAAAGCCATATTCATGTTTCAATTCTTCACTGTCTGCATGAGGGTCAACAACATCAACATTTAAAAAGAATTCCTTTAATTCTTTTACCACGTCTGCCACTTTGGAATTGCGGATATCACTTACATTCTCTTTAAATGTAGCGCCCATTACCAACACCCTGGCAGCCTTAACATCACTCACGTTGCTGATAATATGGCGGACTACTTTCTTTGCCACGTACAGTGACATGTTATCATTAATGTACCGTCCTGCTAATATTACCCTGGAGTTATAACCAAGTTCACTGGCTTTATAAGTCAGGTAATAAGGATCCACACCAATGCAATGGCCTCCCACAAGCCCAGGGCTGAACTTCAGAAAGTTCCACTTTGTACCTGCAGCTTCCAGCACTTCATAAGTATTGATACCCATTTTGTCAAAGATGATAGATAGCTCGTTCATCAGTGCAATATTCAGGTCACGTTGTGTATTCTCTATGATCTTGGCAGCTTCTGCTACCTTAATAGAGGAAGCTCTATGAACACCCGCTTTCACTACCAGTTCATAAACCCTGGCTATTGTATCTAGAGATTCCTCATCACATCCGGAAACCACTTTTACTATAGAAGATAAAGTATGTTTCTTATCACCCGGGTTAATCCTTTCAGGGGAATAACCTGATTTAAAATCTTGTTTGTCTTTCAGTCCTGATAGCTTTTCTATTATCGGCAGGCAATCTTCCTCTGTACAACCTGGATAAACAGTAGATTCGAAAACCACGTAATCTCCCTTCTTTATCACCCTGCCTATTGTTTCTGATGCTTTCTTAACGGGAGTGAGATCCGGAACATTATGTTCATCAACAGGAGTTGGAACAGCCACAATAAAGAACCGGGCTTCACGTAATACATCAAGAGAATTGGTGAATTCAATATCACATCCCTCGAATGCTTTTTTGTCCAGTTCATTACTTGGGTCTATACCCTCTTTCATCATATCAATACGCTTCGCATTGATATCGAAACCGATCACAGATACCTTGCGTGCAAATTCCAAAGCGATAGGCAAGCCAACATAGCCGAGGCCTATTACCGCCAGCTTTTCCTTTTTGTCAATGAGTTCCTGGAACATAGGTGGTTACTTGTAATGGGTGCAAATATATCTGTGATCAGTCAATAAGGAAATGTTACCCGGACTTTAATGCAGAATTACCCTGGAACCTGCCGGTTTTGTCAATGGCAGGTTCCAGGCTTTTCCTTTAAGTAATCAGGGATAAATTTTAGAAGATCATCGCCTGCTTTGGAATTCTTTTGGGAGCTTAGACCACTCCTCTGAAGGAAGTGCTTTAAAATACTCGTAAGTTTTAGCCAAACCTTCCTTTCGCCCTACCAGGGGAGCCCATCCCAAAATTTCTTTCGCTTTGGTAATATCCGGCTTGCGCTGTTTTGGATCATCAGCCGGCAATGGTTTATAAATGATATTCACCTTGCCCCCTGTTAAATGCAATACTTCCTCAGCAAAATCCTTTAAAGAGATCTCGTCAGGGTTACCAATATTTACCGGCAGGGAATAATCACTTAACAACAATCGGTAAATACCTTCAACAAGGTCACTGACATAACAGAAAGACCTCGTCTGTGAGCCATCCCCAAATACTGTCATATCCTCACCGCGTAATGCCTGTCCTATAAATGCAGGGAGTGCCCGACCGTCATTGAGACGCATACGGGGACCGTAAGTATTGAAGATGCGGATGATCCTGGTATCAACGCCATGGAAAGTGTGATAAGCCATGGTAATAGATTCCATGTACCTTTTTGCCTCATCATATACTCCCCTGGGTCCAACAGGATTGACATTCCCCCAATACTCCTCGGTTTGAGGATGCACAAGAGGATCACCATATACCTCGCTTGTAGAAGCTACCAGTATCCTTGCGCTTTTAGCTTTTGCCAAACCCAGGCAATTATGTGTGCCCATAGCACCAACCTTCAATGTTTGAATTGGTATCTTCAAATAATCGATGGGACTAGCTGGTGAAGCAAAATGAAGGATATAATCCAGTTCACCTGGTACATGAATGAACTTGGTTACATCATGGTGGTAGAACTCAAAGTGTTCCAGTTTAAATAGGTGTTCTATATTTTTAAGATCGCCTGTGATCAGGTTGTCCATGGCGATCACGTGATAACCTTCAGCAATAAACCGGTCGCACAGGTGAGATCCGAGAAAACCTGCGCCACCGGTGATCAATATTCTTTTTTTCATTAAACGAATTTGGGTTGGTTTACCGAAGAACGGCCTATGCTTTCATAATGGAATCCTTTTTTCTCCATCACCTGGACATCAAATACATTACGACCGTCAAATATTACCGGGTCTTTTAAAAGAGATAATATTTTATCAAAATCCGGAGTTCTGAACTCATTCCATTCAGTGGCTACGATCAGCGCATCTGCATGCTCAATACATTCATATTGTGTCTCTGCAAAATTGATCCTGTCACCAAAAATTTGTTTTACATTATTAACGGCTTCAGGGTCAAATGCACATACTGATGCCCCACTATCCAACAAGGCTGAAATGATCTCCAATGCCGGAGCTTCACGGATATCATCGGTATTTGGTTTGAATGCCAGTCCCCATACAGCAAACTTCTTACCTGCCAGGTCATTATTGTAATAACGCCTGATCTTAGATACCAGGTGTACTTTTTGCCTTTCATTTACCTCAGTAACTGCATCCAGTATAGCAAAATCATAAGCCACTTCTTTGGCAGAATACACCAATGCTTTTACGTCTTTAGGAAAACAACTTCCTCCATATCCTATGCCCGGGAAAAGAAAACGCTTTCCAATTCGTTCATCACTTCCTATTCCTTTACGTACCATATCCACATCTGCACCAAGACGCTCACACATTTGCGCAATCTCGTTCATGAAAGAGATTTTGGTGGCAAGAAATGCATTAGCCGCATACTTGGTCAATTCTGCAGAACGTTCATCCATGAATATGATCGGGTTACCCTGGCGAACATAAGGACCATATAATTCAGTTAATAAAGCCTTTGCCCTATCTGATGTAGTTCCAATAACGATCCTGTCTGGTTTCATAAAATCCTCAACAGCTACGCCTTCCCTTAAAAATTCAGGGTTGGAAACCACGTCAAACTCACCATTGTAGTTTTTTGCAATGGCTGCATGAACTTTTTCAGCAGTACCAACTGGTACGGTACTTTTATCAATGATGATCTTATAGTCTGTTAGAAGCTTCCCAATATGATCTGCTACACCCAAAACATATTTCAGGTCAGCCGATCCATCTTCTCCCGGAGGTGTAGGTAGCGCCAGGAATACGATCTCAGAATCTTCAAGCCCTTCTTTCAGGTCTGTAGTAAAACTTAAACGTTCTTCCTTTAGGTTTCTTTCAAACAATTTCTCCAGTCCTGGCTCATAAATAGTGATCTGGCCATTTCTTAATTTGTTCACTTTTCTCTCGTCAATATCTACGCAGCAAACATGGTTACCGGTTTCTGCTAGGCAGGTTCCGGTTACTAAACCAACGTATCCGGTTCCAACAACTGTAATTTTCATACTGTATGATTAAGGGTTATAAATTCTAAAACTTTAGTGGTTATATATTGTAATTGCTCCTGGTCCATTTCCGTATGCATGGGAAGCGAGATAACACGTTCAGTCAACCAATCTGTCACAGGTAGTTCTGTACTGGAAGAATTAAAATGTGAGAACATCTTCTGACGATGTGCAGGCACAGGGTAATAGATCATGGAAGGAATCTTATTCTCTGCAAGATAATCATGTAATTTGTTTCTATCAACCCCATTTAAAATGAGGGTGTACTGGTGAAAAACATGCTTGCAATTGCCTGACCTGTAAGGAGTTGTAATGGCAGGATGACCTGAAAAAGCAGCATCATAATAATCCGCAACTGCCCTGCGCGCATAAATGTATTCATCAAGGTGTTCCAGCTTCACTTCCAGCACTGCAGCCTGTATCGTATCCAGCCGGCTGTTACATCCAACCACATCATGGTAATAACGCTTGCTTTGACCATGGTTGGCCACCATTTTCAGTTGATCTGCCAATACATTGTCTTCGGTCATTATCGCTCCACCATCACCAAAGCATCCCAGGTTTTTGGAAGGAAAAAAAGAAGTGGTGCCAATAGTTCCTATAGAACCCGTCTTTTTTACTGAGCCATCGGAATAATAATATTCACAACCTATAGCCTGGGCATTGTCCTCAATGACATATAATTTATGTGCATCCGCTATTTTCATGATCTCCTCCATGTTGGCAGCCTGGCCATATAAATGAACCGGGACTATCGCTTTTGTTTTGGGAGTAATAGCTTTTTCAATGGAAGATGGATCAATACAAAAAGTTTGCGGGTCAACATCTACAAACACAGGTGTCAGCTTTAACAAAGCTATGACCTCCGTAGTGGCTATATAGGTGAATGAGGGTGTGATCACTTCGTCCCCTTCTTGCAAACCCAATGCCATCATGGCTATTTGTAAGGCATCAGTACCATTGGCACAGGGAATTACATGCCTTGAGCCTGTATAATTCGATAATTTGCTAGCAAAACTTTGAACCTGTGGACCATTGATAAATGCACAACTTTCCACAACTTGTAAAACGGCTTCATCAATTTGAGGTTTGATCTTCTGGTATTGTAGCTTCAGATCAACCATTTGTATTGGGCGCATCCTTAAAAATTTAAAGCCTGTCCATTCATACACAATATTATTAATGGGTACCAGGAAACAGGCGCGCAAAAATAGGAAAATATGGGTGGCCGCCGATAGAGTTCTATTTTTGCCCACCATAAACTCAGCCCCAGATTGATATTATTGTACAATACATTTATCCGCCTCTATGTTTTGGCTATCCGGTTTGCTTCTTTACGCAGTAAAAAAGCAAAAGAATGGCTCCAGGGAAGAAAAAATCTTTTCCGGGATTTAGAACAAAATATTAGTAAGGCCGATAAGATTATCTGGATGCATTGTTCTTCGGCAGGTGAATTCGAACAGGGTAAACCAATCATAGCTGGAATAAAAAAACAATATCCGGATCATAAGATCGTCGTAAGCTTTTTCTCTCCCTCCGGCTACAATCTGGCAAAAAAGACAGATGTTGACTATATAACCTACCTTCCCCTTGATACCAGGGAAAATGCAAAGCGATTCATTCAAATCCTCCACCCGGAGCTGATCATTTTTGTCAAATATGAATTCTGGTTTCACCATCTTTCCGAAGCTGCCTTCAGGCATATTCCCATACTGCTGGTATCAGCTGTTTTTAGAAAGGACCAGGCCTTTTTTAAATGGTATGGCCAATTTTACAGGAAGGTTTTATTGCTGTTCCGCCATCTTTTTGTCCAGGATAAGGCTTCATTTCAATTACTAAAAGAAAATAGCATCACACATTGCTCCATCAGCGGTGATACAAGGTTTGACCGCGTCAGGGAAATTGCTGCCAATTTCACAGAACTATCGGTCATTGAACATTTTGTGGGTACAGAGAAGGTGGTCGTGGCTGGAAGCACCTGGAAAGAAGACGAAAAAATGCTGAGCCAGTATATGCCTGCCAAACTGATACTGGCACCTCATGAGATCAATGAAGATCACATTACGCAGATAGAACAGCAATTTCCCAATTCTGTGCGTTATTCCAATTGGGAAAAAAGAACCGGAAAGGAAAAGGTCCTGATAATTGATAATGTTGGAATGCTTTCAAGGTTATACAAATATGCAACTTTAGCCTATGTAGGTGGAGGTTTTACAAAGGACGGCATTCACAACATCCTTGAAGCTGCTGTATATGGGAAAGCTGTTGTTTTTGGACCTAACTACCAGAAATACAGGGAAGCAAAGGAACTAATAGCTTCCGGGGGAGCATTTAGCGTGCGTGACCAGGAACAATGGCAAAAAAGAGTTGATGGTTTAGTGGAAAATGAGACCAACCTGCAAAGTGCAGGATTACATGCCTTGCATTACATTACCAAAAACACAGGAGGAACAGCCGAAATACTTCACTACATTCAGGCAAACCGCCTTCTTACCAGGTGATAAAAATGCTGAACTTCTTCTTTATTATCATTCCAGCCTAATTTGAATTTCAGCTCCCTGTTGATCCAGTATTCAGCTTCGGACAAAATATTAAATCCATTGATGGTCTTAATGCTCCTTTCATACATGGCATCATCACCGCGAAACAATTCACTGACGAAGGTAAAACGGTCATTGATGCCTATGCCTTTCCGAAGATCCTTTATAGGAGTATCCTTCAGGGCATGCACTACTTCTTTCTTTTCCTGCTTCAACCGGTCATTCAGTGATTCTACCTGCTCACCAATCAACTCATGCACTTCCTTTCGGGGCTGGTGCTGCATAAGCGTAGGTGTCTCTTCCACAGCATCAAAAGCATGGTAAAAATTACTTTGCGTTACTGCAGGCCTGGCAAATTCCTCTTTAACAGGTTCCTCTTTATATAATAACTCCTGTGATTGCACGGGCTCAAAAGAAGGCTTACGTAAGAAATAACCATTATTGTTTTCAGGTTCCGGTTTGGCTACCGGAACTTCAGGAACTTTTATTTCCCGGGACTCTTGTTTGGGTTGTTCTGTTTTGATTTCAATAACAGGACTTTCCATTTTATCAACCTTTGGTAAATCAGCCACTGGCGTTTCAGCCATTTCTGCATGATAATTTGATTGAACCGGCATGATAACAGCAACTTTCGACGTACCAAGCATGCTATTTTTTTGTTGCAGCTTTACTATTTCTGTCTGAAGCAATTGAACGGTTGGTAAAATTTGAGCAGGAGATAAACCTTGTTCTTTTTGTTGGTATATCTTGTCAATAAGAGCATTAATTCTTTCCATTGTTTATGGTACTTTCGCTGTTTTTAACAATAGGATGTTTAGGTCTTAAACGAAAAGACGTGCCTAAAAGTACTAACAGATTGCAAATAGATTAATAAACAAGCCATAATTTATCCTGGATGTTCATCGAACCAAACATTAAAGGGGAACGGCGTGGGTGGATTGAAGTGATCTGCGGCTCAATGTTCTCCGGAAAAACTGAAGAATTGATCAGAAGACTCAAACGGGCCAAGATCGCCAATTTAAAAGTGGAGATCTTCAAGCCAGCCATAGATGTGCGGTATGATGAGATCAAAATCGTTTCCCACGATGAGAATGCGATCCACTCCACTCCTATTGATAGCTCCCAAACTCTTTTATTATTGGCGCAGGAGGCTGATGTTGTGGGTATTGACGAGGCTCAATTTTTTGATGATGAGATCGCAAACGTCTGCGATGAACTGGCACTTCGTGGGGTAAGGGTCATTGTAGCTGGCCTTGATATGGATTATATGGCCAAACCCTTTGGACAGATCCCATTTCTCCTGGCTAAGGCAGATTATATTACCAAGCTCCATGCAATTTGTGTCAAATGCGGGAATATCGCCAATTACTCTTACCGGATCATCCCCAACGAGGAACAGATCATGCTGGGAGCCAAAAATGCATATGAGCCACGTTGCCGCAACTGTTTTACCCTTGACGGGGCATTGGACTGAACATTACATACTTATCCTTCTAAGTAAGAAGCTGTAAAGAGGTCACATCCAGGCTTGTTGTCTCTTTACAGCCTAAGCTTATAATTTTTTACCGGTGATCTTGCCATGGGTGCTCAATTTTTGCCGGCCTTCAGTGTTCATATCAAACACATTTTCTAAGACCAGTCCATTGTCAGCATCTATGACCAGGCTGGAATTTTGAGTGCCTGTAACATTTCCATTTTCAGATTGTAGCCTGCCTTTGCCCGAAAGCTTAACAATATTTCCCTTGATAGACCGCACCGTATAAACTGTTAGCAATTTACCTTTTGTCGGACCAACCCTTGTCATAGATTCCCTTTCCCAGCTATCACCCGGTTTTACCTTCTTATTGGGTAACATGGAAAAAGTTTGGGAGAAAGTCTCCTTCACATCATTTTCATTGAATTTAGATCTGAAGCTTTGAAGCATCCTGTCTTTGGATGCGGCCGGTAAATTTAATCCTGTCACAAGTTCTTCCCCCAATTGATCAATTCCGTTAACCTCTTTGATCTGGCCATTGGCATCAACTTTCATGGTGAAACTTTTTCCTTTCATGGCGGAAAAAAGATTGGTGACCATATTTAAAGGATTGGAAGGATCTCCTGCAGGGGAATCAGAACTAAACTCCATCTTTTGCCCACCCATATCCATAGACATACCAATACGGTCATAAATTACCTTTAGTGTCTTCAACGAACCCTTATCATTTATTACCTGGATGGTATACTTCCAGTTCATTCCTGTGTTCATTTTCCTTTCCTGCATTTCCTGGGCAATGCCCAATGCTATCTCATAAGCATATGACCTTCCCTTTTCCAGGTTGAATCGTAATAACACTTCCTTACCAGGATCAAATACTGCTGCATTATTAATAGAATCCTCAACCCTTGCACTGGTTGTATCGATAGTAGAAATTATAGTGCTATCCTTTCGGGCCGTAACAATTGAATCTTTTTTGGTATCACTCCCTGCATTACCGCATGCAGTTAAAAGAAAAACCATAGCTATTCCAGGACTGAGAAATTTTTTCATACAATAGATTAAAGACAAATTACCAATTAAGGGATGAGCTAAAAAAATGAATAGGCTATTTTCGCAAAAATTCTTTTATCAGGGCATTTACTCAAATATGGACCTTATTTAAAAAAGATGTTTTATTAGAGATAAGGCAGCAATACGCTTTTTATGGAGTGTTGCTCTACGTAGGGGCTACCATATTTGTTCTATATATGGCTGTCGAGAACCCGGCGACCAGCACATGGAATGGACTCTTCTGGATCATACAGCTATTCATCAGTATCAATGCAGTGGCCAAAAGTTTTTTGCAGGAAAACCGCAGCCGGATGCTTTATTATCACACGATTGCCAGCCCGCAAAATTTTGTCCTGGCTAAACTGCTTTTCAATTCCCTGCTAATGCTGGCCATGAGTGCCCTCAGCATGGTGCTGTTTTCTTTATTTATGAATTATCCGGTTAAAAGAACAATGCCCTTTATTGGGATCACTTTTTTAGGCAGCTGGAGCCTGAGCCTGGTTTTTACTTTTTTGGCCGCTATTGCTGCCAAGGCACAGCAAAACGCTGCGATCATGGCTATTTTAGGATTTCCCATCATTGTTCCCCAGCTCCTTGTTTTAATGAAAGTGTCCAACGCAGTATTTGTAACCAATATTCCTGTACCCGCTGCCAATATATTGTTACTGTTTGGTTCCGACATTTTGGTCATACTGCTTGCCATCATTCTTTTTCCTTTCCTATGGAAAGATTGACCGGCTGGCTTCGGGCCATTTCCTAATCTAATACGGCTTAATTTATATTATGACATTGCTCAGGAATGTGTCATCTTTTAAGGTTTACCACAAAAGTCAACTTGCCAACTAACATCCTTCCCTTATTTTTGCTCCCAAATTAAAAAGCGATTGCTGCTTTAATAACCCCAGTGTATGAAAAAATGGTGGTGGAAAATACTGTGTATTGTCCTTCTTGTCTACACGCTTACAGCAGGATTATTATGGAATAATGTTCCCAGGCTGCCGCAATTAAACGAAACGATCCGGAATCTTTACTTCCACGTATGTATGTGGTTTGCCATGATGATACTCTTTATTATCTCCGTTGTGCAGGCAGTAAAATATTTACGTACCAACGACCTTCACCACGATAACCGTTCCAGGGAATACGCTACAGTGGGTATCATATTCGGTATACTAGGCTATGCCACCGGCGCCATCTGGATGTCCTATACCTGGGTGGATCCTAATCGCCCGGCCTATGAATCCTTCAGCCAGATCGCTAAAGAACCAAAACTGATCGGGGCTGCCATTGCCCTTCTTATATATTTTGCCTACCTGGTTCTACGCGATTCCATCAGCGACCTTGACAAGCGGGCCAGGATTGGTGCCGTATATAACATATTTGCTTTTGCATTTTTATTCCCGGCCATCTGGATCATTCCAAGGTTATTACCCAGCCTCCACCCGGGAGGTGAAGGACCTGGAGGTGTCAGAACCGATAACCCGGCTCTTGACTTCAAAGCGCTTTCGCCGCAAATGCGTTTGGTTTTTTATCCCGCTATCATTGGCTGGACCTTATTGGGTGTCTGGATCACCAGTTTGAAAATAAGGTTGAAGGCCCTGAAAGAAAAAACATACTTACACTAATGATAAAACGAACCTTTCTTTCTATTTTATCCATTTTTATTTGCCTGGTACTTTTTGCACAGGACAGTAGTACGGTCCCGATGGCAGATGAACTGCGTAAAAACGGAAAGATCTATGTTGTGGTAGCAGTTATTATCACCATATTCATTGGTATCATACTTTACCTCATCCGCCTCGACAGGAAGATCTCAAAATTGGAAAACAATAATTCTTAATCTTAAATAGAAGTTCATGTCAGCTAACGAAGAATACAGTTTTTTTGGCGCCGTCGAAAAAAGCTTTGATAGAGCAGCAAAATTCACCAACTGGGATCCTGGTATCCTGGAACAGATAAAAGCTTGCAATGCTGTGTACCGTATGAAATTCCCTGTACGCATGGATGATGGCCGCATAGAGGTTATCGAAGCATACCGCGTACAGCACTCCCAGCACAAAACGCCTTGTAAAGGTGGTATTCGCTTTGCCGCGGAGGTTAACCAGGATGAAGTAATGGCTCTCGCTGCCTTAATGACCTATAAATGCGCCATCGTAAATGTGCCTTTTGGTGGTGGTAAAGGTGGTATCAAGATCAATCCAAGAAAATATTCAGTGTACGAACTGGAAAAAGTAACCCGTCGATATACTGCCGAACTGGTAAAGAAAAACTTCATCGGGCCGGGCACTGATGTTCCTGCTCCTGACTATGGAACAGGCGAAAGAGAAATGGCCTGGATCGTGGATACCTATGCCAGCTTACGTCCTGGTGAGATTGATGCTGCAGGTTGTGTAACAGGTAAGCCTGTAACACAAGGTGGTGTTCGTGGCCGCAGGGAAGCAACAGGTATGGGAATCTTCTTCGGTATCCGCGAAGTTTGCCAGATGCCAGATGTAATGGAGAAGTTAGGACTACCTGTAGGTGTGGAAGGTAAGAGAGTGATCGTGCAGGGTTTAGGTAATGTAGGATACCATGCAGCCAAATTCTTCCATAACGCAGGTGCCAAGATCATTGCCCTTGCTGAATATGAAGGCGCGGTTTATAGTGAAAATGGCCTGGATGTGGACGCTGTATTTGAGCACCGCAAAAAAACAGGATCTATCCTGAACTTTCCCGGCGGATCTAATTTTGCCAAGAACACGGATGCGCTGGAATACGATTGCGATATCCTGATACCGGCAGCTTTGGAAAACGTGATCAATGGAGAAAATGCTCCACGCGTAAAAGCAAGGATCATTGGTGAAGGTGCCAACGGTCCTCTAACGCCTGAAGCTGATGAAGTATTTGTTACAAAAGGAACATTGGTTGTACCCGATATGTACCTGAATGCAGGTGGTGTTACGGTCTCCTATTTCGAATGGTTAAAGAACCTTAGCCACGTTCGTTACGGACGTATGGAAAAGCGTTTCACAGAAAATATGAACCAGCACATTCTTGGCCAGATCGAGGAATTGACCAACAGGCAGGTTAGTGCAAGGGAAAGACAATTTATCATGCATGGCCCGGAGGAAGTGGACCTGGTTCACAGCGGCCTGGAAGAGACTATGATCACTGCTACCCGCGAGATCATGGAAGAGTGGAAAAAGAATCCTCAAATACCTGATATGCGTACAGCAGCGTATGTTGTGGCCATCAACAAAGTGGGCACCAGCTACGCCGAGTTAGGTATCTTCCCATAGTATGAACATGAGAAAACCAATATCGCCCTGTTCCCAATGGAATGGGGCTTTTTGTTGATAATATTTTGAAAGGATTACTGGGACTTACACTTATTGCTTTTATGCTCATAAGCTTTACCGGATCCTGGTTCAGCGTTCGAATTATTTATTGCTCAACACCACCAGGTCCATTGGGTTTACCATAACTTGTTTAACGAATGATCCTTTCGTAAATACATTTTTAAATTTACCCGTTTGCAAAGCCTGATGTTTGAATAATACAGGTTTATTACTTCGGTTAACAATAACAATTACTTCTTCGTTTCCCAATTTCCGGCTAAATGCATATACCTTCTGTTGATCATTTGTTGCCAGGGTGGTATAATTTCCAATCCTTACAGATTTATATTGTTGGCGTAGCCCGATATATTTCCTGTACCAATTAAATAAATCCTGGTCGAATCTCACTTCATCGGGGCTATGCTTTGTTTGATCAGGATTAAAAGTTTCCGCATCATATTTCTTTTCCGGCCATACCATAGGTTTGCGGCAATCAGGGTCATTGGCTCCCCACATTCCGGCTTCATCGCCATAAAAAAACATCGGTGATCCTAAGTATAGCATTTGGAAGGCTATGATCAGTTTCTGCTTTTTTCTTTGCTCCGGGGTAGGTTTGCGGGCGTTGTAATTTTTATTATTACTCTTTTGACTCCAGTTGAAATACTTACCCCAGTCGCCAAACTTTCTACCATCCGGGTTAGCCACGGCGCTAGCCAGGCGGGTGGCATCATGGCTGTTCATAAGGTTTTGCATATTCAAAGCCACGTTTTCTCCAAAAGCCTCTCTTAATTCTTTCAGCCTGCTATCGAATTCAGTAACAGTTGAAGCGCTTGTATCCTGCACAAAGAAATCGTGCACGATAAAAGCAAAATTGTAATTCATGGTAGCGTCAAACTCATCGCCCTTTAAATAAGGCCTGGTTTGATCAATAGGATAAACCAATTCTGCAGTTAAATAAGCATTGGGGTTGATACTACGTACCCATTTGCGCCAGTCTTTCCAGAAAGGATGACCAACATCATAAGCCACATCAAGTCGCCAGCCATCAATACCAAAAGAAGTGCCCTTGTTCATAGGGTTCATCCAGCGGCTGGTGGAATTAAAAATGTATTGCTTAGGACCTGCAACGATGCCACTACTATCTTCTTTTAATTCAGGTAAAGTCTTTACCCCAAACCATCCCTTGTATTCGAACCTGGTGCCTTTGGCACTATCCCGCCAGCTGTCTACCTCGAACCAATCTTTATATACAGATGCCTGCTGGTTTTTAATTACATCCTGGAAGGCAAAATTCTTTACGCCCATGTGGTTGAATACACCATCAAAGATGATGTACATCTTTCGTTTATGCACTTCTTCTATCAGCTTCAATGCAAGCAAATCAGCCTTTGTCCATACCCAGCTTTCCGGTTTCAAGGGATCCTCATGCTCCATCATTATTTTATCCCCTGCGGGGTCTGGTCCAAAAGTTGGATCTACATGATGATAACATAGTGCATCGTATTTGTGAGAGGAAGGAGACCAAAAAATCGGCGTCAGGTAGATAGCATTAACACCCAATGATCGTATGTAATCCAGTTTATTGATTATCCCTTGCAAATCACCGCCATACCTTCTTCGCTGTATATTGAAGTAAATCCCTTTACCATTTTCCTGTTCGTAAGGTTGCAACTGGTACCAGTCGCTGGTCCAGGGGTGTATCTGGAAGGCTGATGTGTCATCAAATGGATATGCGCCATTTTGATCATTCAGTTTCGGGTCATTGCCCGGGTCACCATTGTTAAATCTTTCGGGAAAGATCTGGTACCATACAATCCCCTTGCTCCACTGGGGAGTAAAGTCTTCCTGCGCAAATCCTGGTAATGTATGTAATAAAAAAAACTGGACTAAAAGAACTGTGGTAATGAATGGCTTCCTGATCATTTCTACAATTTGAAATGTACGTGTGCACTAAGTTGAGGTATTAGTTCCGTATGGGCAAAAGTGAACTTCAAATCAACTAAAATATCTGCTGGCTTGCCTGGGCTATTCACAGCGATAGCCAACTGCATGCAATAGCTTGATTATTTGGTTAACCCGGCTTTTCATTCTGCGCTTCAAAACCATATCGCACTGCCGCTTTAAGTATTTCAATATTTATATCTTTCAGGGTTTTGAACTTAATGCAATAGCCTGTCACACTCGCCTTGCCAATTGTTTCCCCATATGTTGTAGCTAAGAATGTCTTATCATCGATGCCAAGGATATAGACAGAGATCCCGCTTTTATTGGCACTAATGCCAATTTGATAAAACTCCCGTGTTTTCCCATCAGCATTTGTAATGGTTTGAAATCCATACCCTATATTAGGATTAGAAACAACCTTATTTTCACTGTTTTTACCATCCAGGAACCATAATTTAGCTCCGGGCATTATTTCAGGTATGATGCGGTGCAGCTCTTGCAAGTCACTACGTTTTGGTTCTGGTTGACTTGTAATATACTCCTGGATTTGTTCTTGTACGCTCATATAAAAGTTTAGGTCATTTCACTTTGGTTTTTACCTAAAGGCTCTGGTTTCAGATTCAAACCTTAGCCATTTTTTTATTGGCCTTTACTTTCCAATAAATACCCCCTCCTATTAATCCAAGTATAAAGCCTAAAGGACCGGTAATAAAGATTCCAGCCAACGGCCCTGGTTTCCCCCAATATGAAAAATAATAGGACCTAAAAATCCAGCAATAAACCCGAAAGTTCCAACAATGAAACCTCCCAATAATATGGATGATTCCAGTCCCAACGATTGAAACCCGGATTTTTTCCATACGAAGATGGCAACACCTGAAGCAATCAATAGTGAAAAGAGTATCCGTAGTATTGAAGATTCGCTAACATTTCGATTCAAAGCAAAAGACATTAAATAAATAAAATAATAACAGGCAATAAAGGCAAAAAATGTTATGAAAATTCTCAAGGCAGTTTTCATGCTCAGAAGTTATCATTAAATCTACAGAATATAATTGCTTATTACAATAGCATTGCCTTTCATGGACCACAACCAAAAACTTTATTTCCAGGGAAGAATAATTACGGTCCATCCGGGGTCTTCCCTTCCTGGATTTGTGCCATGGGAGACCCCGGGAGCACTCCAGGCAAAGCATCGTTTAAGTGCACTACATTAAATCCTTCTACTCCATTTTCATAAATGATACACTTGAATGTTTATAATCTCTAAAATCATTTAACAAGCTTACGGTCCACCCGGGGTCTTCCCTTCCTGGATTTGTGCCATGGGAGACCCCGGGAGCACTCCAGGCAAAGCATCGTTTAAGTGCACTACATTAAATCCTTCTACTCCATTTTCATAAATGATACACTTGAATGTTTATAATCTCTAAAATCATTTAACAAGCTTACGGTCCATCCGGGGTCTTCCCTTCCTGGATTTGTGCCATGGGAGACCCCGGGAGCACTCCAGTTAAAGCATCGTTTATGTGCACTACATTATATCCTTCTACTCCATTTTCATAAATGATGCACTTGAATGTTTATTATCTATAAAATCATTTACCAAGCTTGCAGTCCACCCGGGCTCTTCCCTTCCTGGATTTGCGCCATGGGAGACCCCGGGAGTACTGCAAGTAAAGCATCGTTTATGTGCATTACATTATATCCCTCTACTCCATTTTCATAAATGATGCACTTGAATGTTTATAATCTCTAAAATCATTTACCAGGCTTGCATTCTTTCCGAGGCTCCATTTCTGTAAGCCAAAACCAGTACCATTTTAAGGCACATTGGATTTAGAAAAACTTATTTGTACTTTTCTAATCCTTAAATCCAATACCATGACCACCATCATCAAAAAGCAGTGTGGTACGATACTGCTTCTTTCCTTGCTTATACATTCACAGGCACAGGATCGTGCACAGGATCACAATGCATCAATGAGTAATTTTACTGCCAGTAAGGCAAAACTGGATGATTGGACTTTTGGTGTAAACGGTGGTGCCTCCTTTACTGTTCGTAGCAACGAAAGCAGTCTGTTCAGGGGCAATAGTATGGCAGCCAAAATATTCAGCCGTTATCATTTTGGGAATATCGGTCTTGGCTTTTCAGGCGGAAACATTACCGGCGCCATCAGTGGCGATGCATTGAATAAGTTTATGGTTGACCGAAAATTGCAGCAGGCACAAATTAATAAATCAAACCCCTCCAATAGTTATTTACTGTTTGGTCCTTCATTTCGCTTTGGCAACAGGGTAATGGTAATTGCTGATATACAAGGCGGTATGTTTATAAACAATCCCGGTTCTGTATCAGTTGCACAAGCAGGTGCAGCTCGCCAACTATATCGTTTTGAGGGAGCGGCAAAAAATTTGTTCCCGGGTTTTTCAGGAAATATTAGCCTGGCTTATCCTATTAATCATTCTACCCGTTTCGTTATTAATTCGGAATACCTGCATTCAAAATCTTCTATCCGAGTGTATGATCCGCAACAGGGTATTGATATACCTGTTGAACAGGAGCGTCCTTTAAGATTATTTGCAATGGGTATAGGAATTACAAAATCATTTGGATCAAAAAGAGATGCTGGAAGTGAAATGACTGCAGAAAAAAAACATGTGGGCAATGTAAAATATGGGAACAGGATAATAAGAGAAAGTGAGGCCACCGGTGAAAGAATAATATCAGCTACACAACGATATGCCATCAATACAATTGGAACTGCAGCTGCTAATGGCCGCATTACGAATAATGAAAATTGTGGACCAGTTACACAAAAGATCACCTACCCCGATGGAACGTCAGAAGAATTATCATTTGTTTGCCTGGGTGATGCAGCAATCTATAATGAACGGACAAATAAGACGGTTACCGTACCCAAACAAACACAGGGAACTACTTTTGGAGAAAAAGTAAATGCAGGATTACATGCCGCGGGTAGTGCACTATCGCAGGGAGCTTCAAGAGGGGTTATATCTGGCAGAGTGAGCTGGAGTGCCAACAATTCTGCTGGAATAATAACCAACCAAAATGCCGTAAGCTCTGTTGGCAGTATTTCTGGCGGTGGTAGTGGTTCAGGATCAGCTTCCTATGCCGCAACCGGTAAAATGATGTCATATTCAACATCACCAACAGGTATTGCAACTACTATTTATACCAGGGAAGCAGGGAGTGGTATGGCAACAGGTAAACGATCAGCCAGGGAAAATGGCAGTGGCATGGCTACCGGGAAAAGACAATATACGCCTGTATATAAAGAAGGGGAAACAAATACATGCACCGGCTGCGTGGTTGCCATAAAACTTGTTGCACATGAAGCAACACATGTGGTGCAACAAACACAGGCACAAAACAACCCATTATATAATGACAATGGCCACCAGGGAACAAACCCGCTGTATGAAGACAACGGCAATTTAAGAAAAGGCGCAGATAACGATTGCGATGGTGTTGCGGGGTTAAACATTTATTTGATAGATATAAATAACGGTGCCGTTGTAGCCAATACAAAAACTACTACCTATGGCGATTTCTTTTTTGCCAATGTACCTTCTGCAAGCTACCTGGTAAGAGTAAAGGGTGGTGTTAGCAGAACAAAAATTTACGAGGCAACTGTCAACGGCAAAGGGAAGGTGGATATGGCCGGCGAAATAACGGCATCTGGTGACCATTGGGTTATGCAGCTCAATACCGAAAATAACAATATGCAAAAAGCCGGTATAAGCACATCCCGTTCAAACAACAGGCCCCGCTCTATAAATATCATAGAAACCGACATAGATGGCAATGGTGAATTTGAGCCAGCCAAAATAATAATGGAGTTTGATGATGGTTCTTCAATGGATGTTACGGGCAATTCAAAGATCACTTCAGCTTTCGGCAATAAAAAAGTAGTGGTACGTGGTTGGGATCCTAAGAAAAAAGAACAAAAAACAAACAACACCAACCCAACTACAGAATATGCTATAAGCATTGACAGCGATAACGAAATAACGATTACCAGCCAATACGAAAATGGAACAAAAAAAGAAGCACGGGTTATTTCAAAAGTAAGTTATCACCCCAATGTAATTCAATGGATAATTCCTGTTAATGATACGAATGCTGATGCGGCCGTTATTAAAACCAAAACAAAATCAAATCAATCTAATGACCGCATGGTTGATGTTGCGAATGGTGGCAATGACAATTCCAGATCATACACAAAAACATTACTCAGTTTTATTGGTGATGTTGATGGCGATGGTATTTCAGAAATTTTAACCGGCAATACATTCGCTGCTTCAAACCGCACAATTAACCAGGGCGCTTCCCTTCTTGGAGGAGCATTGCCCGGAGGGGCTGTTATTTCTGCTTTTGCAATGCCTGGCAATCCTATTGGCGGTATCATAGTAAAAGGTGGTAAAAATCCTGGCGGTAGTTTACGTACAACACAAACGAATGAACACGGTGAATTTGAATTTACCGCAATGGAAAAAGGGACCTACTCCATTTCTGCGGAAGTAACCTATTATTTGGATGATGAAACAATAGTAACTGTTGGAGATGAGGAGTATGTTGACGGTGAAGAAACAGCAGAAAGAAAAGGATGGGATGGAACGGCAAAAGGGGGATCCAAAACAGTTGTAAAAATTGATGATGGAATTGCAGCGAGAAAAGGATGGGATGGAACGGTAAAAGGTGGATCGAAAATAAATGCAATTGAGGACAATAATTCATCCGCAAAACAATCTGCCGAACAGGATCATAATTCATCGAGTTCCAATAAAGCAGAAATCATTGTAGAAAATAACCCGGGTGATGGAACTACAGCAAAATCAATAGTTAACACTACAAAAAGTAATACCAAAGATTTCCTGGTATCGTTGGATGAACTGGATGAATTATTAAACGCAGATAAAACGACATCCCTTTCCGCTATCCAGTCAATAAAAGAAAATAGCCGCGTATTAAGAAGTTCTTACCAAAAACTGGAAAATAGTCTACAAAGTTCTGGCGATGTAGAAAAAGCGGTAAATGATGCAGATACAAATTTTGTTGTTTTGCTTGGCTCTTTAGGAAAGCTTGGACAGCACTATAATTCTATTAGCAATGTACTCAAAACGAAACACGATACGGCAAAAAACTCTGTCGGTAACATACGGTAATAACATTCTTTTTATATGCTTTCCAGCTATCTATAGACTATACTATATTCAGAAACCCTATCCGTAGTTTGCAACTACGGATAGTTTTTTCTTCATTACGTATTTTATAGCCAGTATCTGACATGAGACATTAAGTTAAAAGAAACTGTCATTAGTTACAAACTAAGGACAGCGCTTAGTTACTTATTTATTGTTTTCTGAGAAGACTACAAATAACAGGGAGTTTTGAAATTAATTGCAATCCTGGTTCCAGAAGTGTAAATTGCTAGTTGCGCGGCAGGCTTCAGAGAATTCAAAAATGTATTTGACATAATATTGAACCAATGATTTGTAAACGAATACTTCCAGATCCTGGACTAAGGGACTACATCAGGGAGTATTTGACAATGCACCTGGTTTTTGACGACACTTCTATACCACCGCCAGCAAAAGCATATCCTGTCAATCCAGAGGAAGGAATAAGATTCCTGGTAAGAGGAACTCTTTTTGCTGAATGCCCTGATTTAGGAACGTATGAAAAAAGACCAACTATCACCATTTTAGGGCAACCGATTAGCCGTCAGAATTTATATGTATCGCATGAATATTTAATGATTCATATAAGATTTCAACCTGGAGGCTTATTCAAATTATTGAGAATACCAATGACTGAACTTGTTCATCAGAATTTTGATGCAGAACTCATAATGGGTCAAGAGATAAAAGAAGTGCAGGAGCGATTAACTGAGTCTGAAAGTTACTATGCCATGCTGATCATATTGAATAATTATTTCCAAAAGAAAGTTAGACAACTTAAGAACATTAGCCAGCCAATTGATAAAATAGGACAATTGATTTTGAAAAATCCAAATGAATTTAGTTTAAATAAAATAGCCAAAGAGGCATGCCTTAGCCATAGGCAATTTGAAAAAAGATTCTCTCAGCATATAGGCATTACACCAAAATATTATGCCCGGATATGCCGCTTTTATCAGGCATATGAACTTAAAGAATATCAACCAAACCTTGACTGGTTAAGTGTAGCAATACAAACAGGATACAATGACTATCAACATCTTGTAAAAGATTTCAAACAATTCGCAGGTACCACTCCAAATGCTTTAATCCAGGAAAGTTTGAATAACCCCGAACGCAGATTTAATATTTCGAATGATTTCAGGGGAGTTTGAAAACAACGATTTTTTACCACCAAACCAGTTCTATAACAATTGATATTTGTATTGTACAATTAAAAACAACATTACAATGCAAAAATCATTTATCCTTAAGGGGGAAGAAAGCAGGCTCGCAGAACCCTACAATCTTTTAGGACATCCGGCCTGCCTCAAAGTTGGTGGAGGCGACACGCAAGGGCAATTGAGTTTGTTTTATGGTGAGTATTGTAAAAATCAAGGACCACCGCTTCATTTACATGATGTGGATGAAACTTTCTACATTTTAGAAGGAGAGTTCATATTTCAAACAGGCGACACGAAAATTTCAGTAGCTGCCGGTGATACAATTTTTGTACCCAGGAATATGCCACATACTTATGTCACAATTAGTGATACAGGCAAGATGCTTTTTATGGTTAATCCAACCGGGCCAATAGAGAAGCTTTTTGAAAAATTAAGTTCCTATAATGAGATGCCATCAATTGAGGAGCTTGCAGGGTTACACGAAACATTTGGACTTACAATTGTTGGGCCGCCCATAACGCAAAGCTAATTGTATTAACAAATTAGCTGACAAAAACGAACACAAAAGGAATGCAAATTTTATTGATAATAATTAAAATAAATTGTATGAAAATGTTATTGATTAGTGCAACCGCACTTCTTTACCTTATAAGTTGTAACGATGCTAAAACTTCTTCTGACACCTTAGCCAATAAAAGCAAACCTGCTCCAACGGAAAACACACTAGAAACCAAAGAAGAACAAAATAAGCAAACTGCACTTTTATGTATTCGGGCCTGGAGTAATGGCAACATAGATGAAATTGTAAAACATCTTGCTCCCAATACGGTTGATTTGGGAGATGAAAGTACACCACCTGCCAGAGGTATTGATAGTGTAAAATTATTTATGCAATTGTGGAATTCTTCAGTCAAAAATTATACATCAGATAATGAATTAGCGGTCTCCGACGGAGATCATGTTTTTGTATATGCAGGATGGAGTGGAACTTTCAAAAAGGATTTTATGGGTATGAAAACAACAGGAAAATCATTTAAGTTTAGAGACGTTGATATTTTTACATTCAATGATGAAGGTAAGATCACAGAACATAGGGCAGTTCACTTTAGTACCGTTTTAAAGCAGCTTGCCACCCAATCAAAATGAAACCTATGTTAGCGGTTATTCTCATTATGCATTTCATCCAATGACATTCCAATACCATAATTCAAAGGGAAAGTAATATTTAAACTGTCCGAACGAAAGTTTACATAAGGTTTGCTCCCATAGGAAATTAAAAGAACACCATTTTTTAAACCATTACTGAAAAGTGTAATTGTACGCTTGGCCAGGAACTTTCGTGGAGATTCTGGTTTAATGTTACGTTTTAACACATTTTTCATATTGTCCAACATCGGCTGGTTTGTCAAAACCATCGAATCATTATGTTCTTTGTCATTAATTACGATCCTGTCCGCCTTATCTACTATCTGGTCATATTTGCTAATCCGCCAATCTTTGCAGGAAAATAGTCCAAATGAAACTGCTATGATTATAAGACGTTTCATACTATAGCCGCTAACGGAGAAGGGGTTGCTGTCAGTAGGTGCATTTAAAAAACGCAGCTTCACTTTCTTTCCGTTGCTTAATAAAGATAATAAGTTGAAATATACTCGTCAGCACCTATTGCAGTTAAACCATGTTATAAACCGTTTATCTTAATCAACTCGTTTATATGTGGAAGTCATTGTTACTGCTGGGTACTCAATTTCCATCACCAGTTCACCGGGAGCCAGCTTAACAACTTTTGTTTTTACCTTGTCGTTCCTTCCATCCATGTACAAAACCTGTGTTTTACTCTCATACCTCCAAGTGCCATGTGAAATACCAAACCTTGCTGAACAGTCGGTATAGCTGCCATCGGTTTTATAGGTCACATATATTGCTTCACTGGCAGGTACATCTGAACCCTTCCCCTGAGCCGACATAGT
This sequence comes from Flavisolibacter ginsengiterrae DSM 18136, assembly GCF_059568575.1. NCBI lineage: Bacteria > Pseudomonadati > Bacteroidota > Chitinophagia > Chitinophagales > Chitinophagaceae > Flavisolibacter > Flavisolibacter ginsengiterrae. The sequence goes on along the minus strand of NZ_JCANTR010000012.1, from coordinate 8,807 downwards.
AGTCAATACCCACTGCTTACAGAAAAGTTTCATCGTGTCTTGTTTATTAAGACACGCTTGCTTGTTCTGTGAAAGAGCATTCGATAAGAGGCAAAAAGTAAGGCTTATCAATAAAGTTGCTTTCATAGTAAGTTTCGGTTTCTCGCTCTTAGAATGGCTTATAACGGAAATGGCTTTTTGTCAGGTGCGGTTTTAATAATTCGTCTCCCAAATTTCAGCACTTAACCGATGAGCAATATAAAGTATAATTTTTATTTCTTAACCGCACTTGCAAAAAGCCGCATGTTGTACACTGTTACGCTCTAACTTTTGATGGTTAATTTCCAGTAGTTCTGCTCCTCTTCTATAAACAGCCTATTGGTATCAAACCATTAAATGTAATCAGGGAAAATATCTTGTTTTAGATGGAAGTATGCTTTGGTTATAAATCGTCTATTTAGCAATTCGTGTGCCCGTAACCGCTGATGAATAAAATTGTTTGTTGAAGTTATGATTAAATGATTAAGGTTGCTTGTCAAGCCTGAACTGCTGCTTGGATTTTTACCGCTGCCGATTGTACTTCCGTCCATCCACAATTGCGGGAAACCCTTTGTTGTGCGTTCGTGCTTCTAATGAGAACATTCTGTCAAATTATTTTCCCCGTCTTACGTTCATACCAAAAGTCGTTTGAACAGCATTGTACCATTCTTCATCAGTTTGCGCATTCCAATCAACCCATTGTTCGTCTGTCATAGATGCCCGCCATCCTAAAAATGGAATTGCAGATGGTCCCACAGGATGTTTCAATTGCCAAGCTTCACCATTTGCAATTTCAAGCATTGCATCGGCTACTAATGAAGGAGGTGTTGGTTGTTTGAGCGTTTCTTCGAACATAGCTCCAAAACGAAGTACCTGTGGATATTCAGAATGGCTATCCACACTAATATCATGTGCCATTTTTGTATCAATAATGCCTGGTTGCATTAATGATACTCTGATATTAAATGGTTTCACTTCTTGTGCTAAAGATTCTGTAAGAGCCTCCAGGGCAAACTTGCTGGCGCTATATGCACTTAAAGGTGTACAGGCAATTTTTCCTGAAACCGAGCCAACGTTTATAATACAGCCATTTTTATTTTTTCTCATTTGAGGCAGCACTGCCTGAGTGCATCTGATGACACCAAAATAATTAGTCTCCATTATTGCTTTGAAATCAGCCAATGGCAATTCTTCAATTGAACCATGACGCTCTATGCCAGCATTGTTTATCAATACATCTATGGTTCCATGCTCTTTAATAATAGTTTCAATGCAATGTTTAACTGATTCATCTGAATCAACGTCCATTTTATAAATAATGACTGCCAATGATTCGTCGGCAATATATTTTTTTAAGGATGCCGCAGCATCAGGGTTTCTCATGGTCGCAAAAACTTTATAACCTCCACGTGCAAATGAAAGGGCAGTTTCAAATCCAATACCTTTACTTGTTCCTGTAATTAATACTGATTTCATAATGATTTAATTTTATTGCCTACTTTAATTGGTTTTCGGCTTTCCCTGATTGATGTCAAGTTAGTTTTATTAAATCATTATTTAAGAACGTGGTATCTAAATAGCATGAAGCACAACGGATAGAGTATTCTGAAGTATCGGTATATGGAAAACTGCTATTTCATTTACTTCCTTCCGTTGATTACTGTTTGTTGTTGAAAGATAGTTCTTCAGCCGCTATTTTACCGATACAGTGTTAGCGGCTATTTTGTCAATGTTTTTATTAGAAGAATTAAAATGTAGATAGGTCGCAAAAAGTCCTAACAGATGTAACGTTGCCATACACACTATGTACCCGTCAAGCAGCCTATTGCCCTCATAAACACCATCTATATCCGAATGCCCTGCAAAGTTTAGAAACTCTTGATAAATGACAAATACACATACAGCCCCTGGCACTATAATCCATGAGAGAAAGGAGAAAAAAGCATTAATCTTTTTTGCGGAGTTCTTATTTAAAAAAAGGGTTAAAGACATAATTGCAATAAATCCAGATAGTAGAATTGTCAAAAAAACTGTCAATACAAATCCATCGTCTGTAAACCATTAAATCTTGTACTTACTACCGTCATGAGCTATAGAAAGTAATATTCCTGAAACTGTTGTTAGTCCGAAGGGCAGTAATGCTGTTAACTTGTAGTATTTAGATAGTGAAGTCATTTCAAGAATGGCAGTAGTAAGCAATCAAATTGCCGCTAATGTTGAAACATTTGCGATGGTATGGCTATAGCGAACTGCCTGCCTGGTACAAATGCTAAATTGAAAAACTGGTGCTCAAGTTAAGAACTAATGACCAACAGCGTAATGTCTGCCGAAACTGAAGGTGAAAAATGATTTGGAGCCGATGCTTCAATATCCAGCCATGCTATTGCAAATGCACTGTTGGCAGCAGGCTTCTGTCATTGCAACTGTCAAACTATTTCTTTATTGGTTTTGATGCTTTCTTCACCTTGTCAGGTCGTTTTCTGTCTGAAATTGATTTGACAATGGTCTATCCGCTAATTAATTGTTTTGGGTCTTTAACTTTCGATAGCGAGTTTGCATATGCTTCTTTAACAAGTTTCTTCATATATGCTTTAGGAAAGGTTTTTTTTGCTGTCACAAGGATGTAGCGATACTGGTTGCCCTGTCCCAAGAGTATTTTGTCTGGGTCTGAAATTTCGTTGCCCCAATAAAATCCGAAGTGAACGTTTTTACTTGACCTTCCAACTGCTATGGAACAAATGGTGTGTCCAACTTTGTCTGTCGGGCTCCAGCCAAAAGCAACAGCATTATAGTTGTCATATATTAATTCATTGGCTTTTGGACATAAATCCCAAGCAAAGTCCCTTAGCCACATAACTAAGTCTATTGTGTCGTTACCAAATGGCTTGAGAAATTTTAAGAGGTCTTTTGTCTGCTCTTTACTCATTTGTCAAAGTTTTGGTGTCACTACTGCTTGATGCCTACGGAGCGAAGCTTTGCGAAGGTTGGGAATTTGCTTTTGCTTCAGCTTTCATTTCGGCTTTTTCGTTGGTTTAGTTTCGCCTGTTGAAATATAGTTATTCAGCCCAACTTTTACAAAGGTCTTGTTAGCCGCTTTAGCGTCTTCCCCAAATAACTCCCATTGTATACGTAGATGAATCAGTGTTAGCCGTGCAAAATCCGAACCCCGTTGGAAGCAGCAATTAAATTGTTTTCATCTACATAAATTCTTTTGCAAGAAATCATTGAGTTCTTTCGGTGAAATGTCCTTTTTCACAATGACGCCTTTGTCGTCCACAAGAAAGTTCGTTGGATAACTGTCAATGCCTAAGTTTTTGGCTTCTTTGCCGGCTAAATCCAGGTACTGCGGCCACGGAAGTCCGGTTCGTTGAATCACTCGTTGCCAGTCCCCTTGGTGTTCTTTTTTATCAACCGATATGCCCACAATAAAGAATCCATTTGCATTATGGTTTGCATATACTCTTTTTAAATCGGGTAGTTGTTGAAGGCACGGCTGACAGTGCGAATACCAAAAATCAATGAGGGTAAACTTGTTTTTCTTTACTACCTCCTGTACAGGCAGGGTAGGCTTTATGTCCAAATTGGGAAAGGTTGTTCCTGCCGACAATATCAGTCTTTTCGACACGATCTCAATCAAATGTAGGTAGGTGTTTGACCGTTTGAGCTGTGGCGAAAATAATTTTGTATTGGCCAGAAGTCTTTGATTGTCATCGTTATTTTGGATGTAAGCTAAATCAAAGAACAAATCCCACAACGCTACATAAGAATTGGGATGCAGGCCAATGTAGGCTTTCATTAATTTTTGTTTGGCTTGCATATCCATTACCCGGCCCGTCACCGAATCCACGGCTTTGCTGTAAAATCGTTTCAGCCGCTCGTATTCCCGGTTTGATTGGGTGTTGATCTTGTTGCCCAGAGAGTGGCTTTTTGAAAGGTTGTCAACGGTGAAGGTCACGTCATCTCCGCCGTTTAAAAAATAGAAAGAAGAATTATGGACAACATTGTTTTGGACATCATAATAGGACGCAAAAAACGGGTGCGGATAAAGCATTGTGCCCCTTAGGTCAATTTCGCCGTTTTTTACCATTTTCCCGGGTAAATGAAGCGAATCTTTTTTTATACCGGACAAGGTGTAATCGTTAAAGGTCACAGGGAAACCACCGACTTGTATAATCAGGTTGGAGTCTTTGTAATAAGCCGACGTCCCGGTAATTTTAAACGGTTTAGGCTTTTGGGCCTGCAGAAATAAGGGGAAGAAAAAGAGGGTCAGGAAAATTTTTGGAGCCATACAAACAAAGTTGAATTAAATTGGAAAACGTAAATGATCTGAATAAGATTCATTTTAAGAAAGTTTCCATAAAGCGGCTAACGGAACGGGTATTTGTGCAGTGGTAACCTCTGTGTTGCGTCAGTTTTGTTTAAAGATATAAAGCTGAATTGAAAATCGGAAGCTGATAACATGCACGGTAGCCACCATTGCTTGAATACAGAAGTCGAATAGAATCGCAACGCAGACCTTTTATTCAACAGTTAAATAGTATTGCGTCTGACCGATATGTAGCCGATATGCAATTTATTGCCGATGTTTATTCCGTCTGCCAGCATAGCGGAAAGCCGTTGTTGGCTGCACGGTAAACAGTACTACTTCCTTGTTTCTATTACGATTGTGCCTGTACTTTGAACAACCTGATTTTTATTTCATCTTTTCGAATTCTACATTTCTTGCTCGGTCAACACTGATTTTTAATTTCTGAACCTTGCCGTTTCTATCTCTGATAAAGTAGAGGTTAAAGTCTCCCTCAGGCGATGCAAAACCATCTTTGTACAAAGGCAATAGCGAGTACACCTCATCAGGTTTCAATCGCATGCTGAGGCTATCTTTTACAATTGAAATGATGACGGATGAAATCGTCTCTTCTGAAAAAAAAGTTCCCTCATATTCACGAAGTCGATTGGTGGTCAGTGAAGCTGTTTCTGTCCTTGTATAACTGATGGTGTCTCTACCAGGAATAATAAAGTAGAGCCCTTTGTTTCTATTCATTAAAAACTCTTGACTTCCTACGCGGAATTTATTTTCTGCCACTGCCTGAAGTGGTGTCTCATAAATAAACAAGCTATCTTTTTTCACTGTCAACTTAAATCCGGTCCCATCCCTTTCATTTTTGTACCACCCTTTGTAGTTCTTTAGAGAGGCTTCGGAGGGTTTATAGGAAGCGACCTGTACATTTTGCTGCTCTGAGCGGTCGGTTACAAACAGTTTTCGAATGGCATCCGTCACTGTTGTAAAGTTTTGTGGTGTATTGCTTAGAATAGCAATTGAAAGCTTCAATTCAGGATAGAATATGATGTGAGCCCGGTAACCTGCCGTAGCTCCACCATGACTGATTGTGTTCCAGCCACCCATCTTTTGCACCACCAAACCAGCAGCATATTCAGCGGCTGCACCATTATTAAATGGTTCAGTTTGCAGTTGTTTTTCAAGGAAGGAAGCACCTGCCAATTTCCCATTTAAATAAAACGAGTTCCACTTCAAAAGGTCTTCTGTCGTGGTGAGCAAGCCACCATTGCCATATACGTATTCATTAGGCATGTTGATTTGAAAATCATTCCCGGTACTGGAATAGGCTATGGCGCGGTTGGGTACAATACGATTAGGATTGTCCCTCCAAGATGTATGGAGCATCTGAGCCGGTTCAAAAATGTACTTCCTGGTAAAGTCAGCTAAAGACAATCCACTGACCCGTTGTACAATGATGGCTTGCAAGTTGTAATTGGAGTTACTGTAGATGTATTCATCACCCGGCTTATTATTTAAACGCTTTTGGCGAGCAATAATTTCAAGTGCATCGTTATTGGTGTAAAACTTTGTCGTTCTACCCCAACCGGTAAGATCAGCAACACTTCCCCAGTCTCTCAACCCGCTGGTATGATGCAAGAGATGTCGCAGTCGGATAGTGTGACCATAATCAGGTAGTTCAGGGACATATTTACGTACATCATCGTTTACAGAAAGTTTGCCTTGCTGTTCCAGCAAAAGGATTGCTGCAGCTGTAAATTGTTTCGATACTGAACCCGCTTCCAAAATGGAGTTAGTTGTGAGGGGTACCCCATGTTCCAGATCTGCCATTCCCCATGCTTTCGAAAAAATGATTTCTCCGTTTCTTGAAATGGACAACTGAACCCCTGGGCTTTGCAGCTGATAGTATTGGCTGACTACCTTTTCAATTTGTATGATTGTATCCTGCCAGCTTTGTGCAAAAGACAGATTAAATAAAAAAACAAAACTTGCAACCAAGTAAACTTTTCTCATAATACAGTTTTTATGTCTGACCAATTGCAGCCAACGGAGAGAGGCTTACCGAAGCAGGGGCAGTCTGTGATCCTTCTTCTTGGCCTTATTTCTAATGTTCATTAAAGATAATAAGCTTGGCTTATGTTCCTAAGCCACCTGTTTTGGCAAGCCTATGTTAGCCAAATTGGTATTTCACTGTTTCGTCAAAAAATAGATCCGACCATCAGCATAGGTGGTCATTTCAGAAAAATTAAGAACCTCGAAAAATAGCTTATCTGAAACAATGAGTTGCGGAGCTGTTTTCCGACAAGAACCACCGTAGCCATAAAACAAGGTGGTTCCTTCTAGCGATTGACGGCTGCTACTCTCATTCCTAATTAAATGATCAATACTGAACGAAGGCTTTAGAATGGCTGCAGTATCATCGAATAATGCAAATTTCACTTTGTCGCTGTCAATTCGTAGATGTTTTCCTATCTGACTTTGTATAACGGTCTCTTTCTGGCCACTTCCTCCTGTTTTACCAATAGCTGTTATTTTCCAATTGCCAAACAACTTTGGTAGATCATTTGAACTAAGGGTGTCAATAAAGGAGTCAGCAATGAGCGTTTTATATGTAAAGCTGCTATCATCGGTTAACTCTTCACTTTCTGGAAATGGAGTTTTTCTCTCCTTACATGAGAAGAAAATGCAAGTTGTTATCACTAAAATTAATCGGAAATGCATATTTAGATTCGGCCAACGTCCATCGGCTTGGCGTTCGGTGGGGAATTGTTATTCGTCCAGCCGATAAGCGAAGCTGATGAGAATTTTTGATGATGAAATTAAGAACTTATGATGATTAGACTTTCGTCTGCCAGAACTAATGCTGTAGCGATTTGCGGATGCGAATTTATTGTCCAACCCCACTGACACCAAACCGCCGTTACCGACATGTCATTGTCGTCCAAACTTCACATAACCAAGAAAGTTGCAAATACTCAGTACAATAAAGAACAAACCAGCCAATATGAAAATTGTAAAAACAATATAGTTGAAAATCTCTTCACCGGCGAGTACAAACTTCTTCGGGTCGTCTGGGTCATACCGCACAAGTACCTCAGTGTTTATTAAGCTCCTATAAGAACGGATTTTACTCAAATCGGTTGAAGCATAAAGAAAGGGTTTTGCAGTTACAGGCTCGCCGGTAAGTGGTTTAAATTCGATGACTGGTGTTTTGTAGCCCCTGTTTCCAACTTGATAAGATAAAATTCTGCCTACGCTTTCGATGCCCTTCTCTTGTAGCTTTTTCAGAAGTCCAACAGCCATAATGCCCATGTAAAAAACTAATGAACCTACTATTAGCATACAAATAGCTGGATTGATGAACATGGAAAAGAAAAAGACGATAACAATAAGTATCCAATATTTCTGAATATATTTCATAGAAGGATAAAGCAGTTGTGGTTTTATTTTATCATCCGCCTTATAATGTGAAGTGACTGCTTTCTGTGTTCCTGCCGCTTCATTTACTTTGCCTTATTGATTGCGTTTTGTTGCTGAAAGATAGCTCCGAAGCAGTCATTTTACAAATACAGTGTTAACCGCCATTGCATTGGAAAGAAGCCAGTAATCTCTTTCTCTTACGTTCTTGTATCGTTTTTGAAGTCCCTCCTATAAACATTACCAATCCGAGGATTATCCAATAACCTCCACCCGTAATGTGTGGCTTCAAATAGTTTGGACTTCCACTTACAATGAAATCACCAAATTCAGAAAAAACTGACCTTACCCCTATGATGATGCCTAACAAACCAAAGAACGCAGAAAACACTGCTAATTCATACCAATTGTCAAAGTGTGGCTTGTTTTTTAAAGCATAAAACGAGAAAGCTGTATGCCGCTCCGCCGCTTTTCGAACAAGTTCCTCTGTGTAATCATCTATTCTGTTTTCTTGTTTTGCTTTTTTTATAATAACTCCAAACAAATACGCCTCTTCCTCATTGTTAGACGAAAGTTTAGCAGCCTGTTTGAACAAAGGATGGAGCCGTAAAGCAACTTCGCTTGGGAGGGTGCCTCGTATGTACTTTGTGAATTGCATTGAGTTAAGAAGTTGCGGCTAACGGAGAGAGCATTGGTGAAGCAGCGGTATTCAGTGTTCCTTCAGTTTCACTTACTGCCTGGCGTTGATGTTTATTTTGTTGTTGAAATATAGGTATTCTGCCGGTATTTTGCCAAGCATTCATGTAAAAGAGTAGCTTACCCTTCTAAAATTCGGAGGTAAGTTATGAAACAACTCTTTATTGGTTTAGACGTCCACAAAAAAACTTGGGCAGTAACCATTCAGGAAGATCATCTCATACTTAAACGGTTCACTATCGAAGCAGACGCTGACCTACTGATTGGCTACGTAACAAGGCATTTCCCGCATCACCAGGTACAGTGTTGTTATGAATGTTGCTGCTGCGGCTATCATATTTATCATTCCCTTACTGCTGCTGGTTGGCAGGTACTGGTG
>NZ_JCANTR010000011.1:0-180976 GCF_059568575.1 Flavisolibacter ginsengiterrae DSM 18136 | reverse complement strand
ACGGTATAATCCATCCAGTCGTTCTGGTCTATCCAGCCTACGTCAAGGGTACCTTCGGAGCAGTTCTCTGTGAGCACACCACTCATGGCGCTCCAGTTTTCTGCCTCAATTCTTGAAGTGCCACCTGAGGATGCATTGACTGTTACTACTACATCATCTGAAGCTGTTGCTCCGCCGTTGTCGGTCACGGTAAGGCGGAAGATGTAAGAGCCCTGTACCAGTCCTGAGATGGTAGTAGTGGCGGAAGTTGGATTGTTGATAGTAGCACTTCCTCCCGATACCTTGCTCCATGCATAGGAAGCAATGCTTCCATCAGGATCAGAACCAGAGCCGTTGAGTGTTACACTGGAAGCAGGTAAGGTGATCGTTTGGTCAGCACCTGCATTGGCCGATGGTGACTGGTTGGCTGCAACTATAGTAGCTGATTTTATTTCCAGCCAGTTGATGTTCCATCCCAAATTGGAGGTTGAAAGGAGTCGTATGGTTTGGGTGCCTGCGGCCAGGTTTATGGTCTTACTAACGGTTTGCCATACCTGCCATCCGCCTGTGGCAGGGACCGAAACAGTGGAAAGAACGGTACTGCCATTCTTTACCTGGAACTGGGTACCGTTATAGGGTGAAGCCAATCTAAAACTTATAGTATAGTTTCCTGCAGCAGGTACATTGATAGTATAATCAAGCCAGTCGTTCTGGTCAATCCAACCCACATCCTGCGTACCTCCTGCATCTGCAGTATTCTCTGTATAAACACCATTCATGCCATCCCATTTCTCGGCTTCAATATGAATGTTTACAGTATTATTTGGCGGTGCCGTGCCAAAGACATTCTTTGCCTTCACTTTATCAGAAAGCAAACCATGTCCTTTATCGTTTAAATGCACACCATCACCAGAATTCAACTCGGGTTTGATATTGTATAAACCATCTGTGGTGGCAATGCCATTCCAAAAATCAATGGCATTATTGCCAAAGCTGCTCATGATCGAATCCACCATGTCATGCAACATGGAACGAAAGCTGGAATCGTACTGGCTGCGTGGTTGTGTGGTAGTGATATATGGCTTCACACCCGTCGCCTGGATGTATTGGTACAAGTAACGCAGGTTACCAATAAATTCCGACCTGGAATAACCATTCCCGATATCGTTCGTTGGCAGGTTAATGATAATGACAGAGGGCGCATAGCTCAATGCCTTGGTAACATTGTGGGCTGTATCCGTTAATGGCTTCCCGGCAGGCGTAACATAATCATTGGGCATGACCTTATAGGTAACATATCCTCCCACTGCCAGGTTAATGATGGTCGTATCCTGGTTGTCATTCCTGTTTTTAGCATATTCTGCCTGCAGGCGATTGACCCAAGCTGAATCAGGAACACTGGCACCTGTGCCTGCAGCGGTAGAAGAGCCTAGTACTACCAGCCTCGTTTGTCCATATGTATGATTGAAAACAACACTTACTACTCCAAGAAGTAATAATACTATGCATCGCATAAGCAGCCCCTGTTATTAGTGATAAAATATTTTCTACGGGTAGATTATGATGGTTATTTCGTTTGGGAGGTTAGCTTCAAGGGAGGAGATATAATAAAATTACCTAATTCTTTTTACCTGCCCTAATAACTGGCCACAATTAATTTTTTTTTATGAAAAGAGGATATTATATTTACTTAGTTGCATAAACAACTGTATGTCAAACAACCATTTTAAAAAGGGAGAGCTTTACAGTTTTATTACGGGCAAGGCATCTATAGCCATAGCCCGCCGGCTTCAGAAGAAGTTCAATACTTCAGGCGTTAATCTTACCATCGAGCAATGGAGTGTGTTATACCAGCTTTGGAAACAGGATGGTGCCAGCCAGCAGGAATTATGCAATGCCACTTTCAGGGATAAACCGAGTATAACACGCCTGGTAGATAACCTGGAGAAGTTAAACCTGGTGAACCGGGTGTCGGACGAAAACGACAGGAGGATCAATAAGATCTTTTTGACCAAGGCAGCCCTCAAACTACAGGAAGAAACCATGGCCCTGGCAGAAGAAACCCTGAATGAAGCTTTGAGCGGTGTTCCAGCCGACCAGGTAGAGATGTGTAAAGTGGTACTACAAAAAGTATATGACAACCTGAATGGTTAGATAGCTAACTATAACCATTGATCCAGGCCCTTGAAACCCTTAAACAATCAAACATAAACTTTCTATTATGGAAACACTTACCAACAAAGCCCTTAAAGGCGGTGAATGGCTGATCAAAGAAACTGACCCTGCCGCCAGTTTTATACCCGAAGAGTTTTCTGAAGAACAGAAGATGATCAGGGATATGTGCAACCAGTTCCTGGACATGGAAGTGATGCCCATTTTAGATAAGATAGACAGCATGGAACCCGGCCTGATGCGTTCTCTTTTACAAAAGGCGGGCGAGCAGGGTTTGCTATCCACATCCTTCCCTGAAGAATATGGTGGACTGGGAAAAGATTTTGTGACTTCAACTATCGTCAATGAATACCTGGGTGCCGGTCATTCTTTTTCAGTGGCTGTTTCAGCCCATACAGGTATCGGCACACTGCCCATTCTTTATTTTGGTAATGAAGAGCAAAAGCAGAAATATATTCCCAAACTGATCAGCGGTGAATGGACCGGGGCCTATGGCCTAACGGAACCCAACAGCGGCAGCGATGCATTAGGGGCCAAGACCTCCGCACGCCTGAGTGAGGATGGTAAATATTATTTACTAAATGGTCAGAAATGCTGGATCACCAATGGTGGATTTGCTGATATCTATACTGTATTTGCAAAGGTGGATGGAGACAAATTCACAGGCTTTATTGTTGAAAGAGGTTTTGAAGGATTTACACAGGGTCCTGAAGAACACAAAATGGGAATTAAAGGATCATCAACCGTTCAATTATATTTCCAGGATTGCAAGGTGCCTGTAGAAAATGTACTGGGAGAAATTGGCAAAGGACATAAGATCGCCTTTAATATCCTGAACATTGGGCGTTTGAAATTATGCGCTGCTACATTGGGCGGTGCCAAAAGAGCCACCAGCAGTTCCGTGGAATATGCCATAACAAGAGAGCAGTTCAAAACTTCCATAGCCAACTTTGGCGCTATCAAGCACAAATTGGCAGACATGGCCACACAGGTCTTTGCCTGTGAAAGCTCTTTATACCGCACGGCGCAACTGATAGATGATAAGGAAAAGGAGTTGCTGGAAAGTGGTAAACCTTTCAATGAAGCCTTATTAGGGGCCGCTGAAGAATATGCCATTGAATGCGCTATACTGAAAGTGAATGGCAGCGAGATGCTGGACTTTGTAGTGGATGAAGGTGTGCAGATACATGGAGGTAATGGCTTCAGTGCGGAATATGATATATCAAGGGCTTACAGGGACAGCCGCATCAACCGTATATATGAAGGAACCAACGAGATCAACCGCCTGTTGACGGTTGATATGACTCTAAAGCGTGCCATGCAGGGCAGACTGAATATTATGGGTGCAGCCATGAAGGTTTCGCAGGAACTAATGAGCATCCCAGATTTTGGCGCTGAAGATGAAACACCATTTGCCCAGGAGATAAAACTGGTGAACAGTTTCAAGAAAGCGGTATTACTGACAGCAGGAGCCGCTGCTCAAAAGCTGATGATGCAGTTGGAAAAGGAACAGGAGATCCTGATGAATATTGCAGATATGGCCATTGATACCTATGTGTCTGAAAGCCTGTTGCTGCGTGTCAGGAAACTTTCAGAAGAAGGAAATAATGATCCTATCTATAAGGATATGCTGAACTGCTTTCTTTATGATGCAGCTGACCGGATCCATAAGAACGGAAAGGATGCCATTAATTCCTTTGCAGAAGGTGATGAACAAAGAATGATCCTGATGGGTATAAAACGTTTTACCAAGGCGGCTTCATACAATAGCAAGGAAGCCCGCAGGCGCATTGCTGATAAACTGATCAGCGAAAGAAAGTATCCCTTCTAGCATAAAATGTTGAAAGGATAATGAAGATTCGATCACTTCATTATCCTTTCTTTATCAAACCTTATCTTTTATATTTTAGCCGTTACCAAAGAACAGGGCCAGCTCTCTCCTGGTATTTCTCACTTCCTGTAATTGTTTCATGCGGTTCTTGATCATTTGAAGGCCGATAGTCATTAGCACTGAGGAAACAAAAGTGGAAATAAAGTACAAGAGGAATACATCTCCCACTGCGGGGGTTAATTGTATGTAGTAGAAATAATAAATCAGGGCATAGCAGCCATAAGAGAATAAGATGGCTACCAACATCAATGTCCTCCCCGCGTTCTTGCCAAATTCAACGGTTATCCTGATGTGCCTGATGAACAGGTAAAAACTGTAGATAAGGATTAGTGCCAATCCCGGACCCATGATATAGACTATGGCCTTAGGGTTCAATCCAAAGATGCAGGCGATCACAATCTCGTAGGCTACATAAATACCTGTAACAATATGAACGGCTCTTTGTTTTTGTTTGATAGGACAGAAAAATAAAAGCGCGGTAAGCATTAAAGGAATATCCAGGTAATTATTGATCACTGCAAATACATCCAGGAACTTTGGCGAAGCAGGAAGTATATTTTCTGAAAAAAGGTTATAGATGCCTGTGGACAGTAAGGAAATCAGTAATGCGGCAAGGCTGCGGTGCTGGTAAAGTTTGTTATAAACGATGGCGATAGCCGGCACGAACATAGTTATGGTGGCGGCAACACCAATAATGGTATTCCAGTTCATAGGATTGGATTTAGGATTCTACACGAAGCTTACCTTTTAGGATTTCTCCACCTGGCTCATGTGAGAAAGTTTGCTTTATCACATTACTTCTGACAGCTAATTTAAAGGGCTATTTTATAAAATCATAGCTCCAAAACAAAATGGAGTACTACCACTAAAGGGCCTGGGTAGAATTACGAAATCAATAAGCGGCAGATTTGGTCATTTCTACTTTATACAGTTATAGGAGACTTACTTGAACTACCGGTTTTAAAAGGCATTCATGATATTTTGGAGTTGACAGTGCAGATAAAAAACAAATCTGGAAATGATCAATGAACAAACAGGTCAGCATAGAACCAAACAGCAACTGTAGCAAACAATATGGAATCAAAGCGATCTAAAAATCCTCCATGCCCGGGCATGATAGCGCCGCTGTCTTTCACTCCCGCCATCCTCTTGATCTTGCTTTCAAACAGGTCGCCAATGGTACCGGTTACTGCCGCCAGTGCAGCCATGATGGCGGCATCTACCACTGGTAATCTTTTGGTGAAATATGCCAGCAGGCTAATGACGATTACTGTAAGAATAACACCTCCCGAAGTGCCTTCCCATGTTTTTTTAGGAGACACTTTTGATAAAGGAGTTTTCCCAATCAGCGAGCCCACTATATAGGCCATGGTATCATTGATCCATAAAGAAAACACTACCAGCAAGGGAACGGTCATAGATAGTTGATACAGGTTCTCATCCCACCTCGTCCTGAGATCTACCAACAGGGCCAGGGGAAGTGATATATATAAAATACCGAAAAGAGAATAGAAGATGTTCTTCAGAAAAATTTGTTTGGATTCCAACATCATGACCAATGGCAGGAAGATCATAAATGCAATACCCAGCCAAAAACCTATTTGCGAAAGAATGACCGAGCCGATGGCCAGGGTATCATTAGAAAAGAAGAGCATCAGGCACCAACCTGCTATCATCACACTATACCTATGTGCAACAGTGATCTTTGAATACTCAGGGTTGAATTTGGTAACCAGCTTTTGATATTCCAGCCAGCCGCCAAAATGAACTACAGTGAACAACAGGAAAAAAGACCAGTGGTTATATAATAAACCACCAAGCATTATCACTACAAATACAATGGCGGTTAATGCTCTTGTTTTAAATGTCTGCCAGTTAAATGCCATAATTCTTAAAAGCTAAGTTCGTCTTTAGAAACTTCATCATCTTTATAAACCAGCTCATAGCTGCTTTGAGATCTTTTAGCCATCTGCCAAACCACGAGTGCTGTAAGTCCCGCACTTAGCAGGGCCATGATGCCTAACTGCGCCGGGTTTACCAAGGTGGTATTGGGATCTTTGACCATTTCGGGGTGCATATACACAACCACAATTACCAGGGCATCATAAAGAAAATGCGCAAGGATAGCCGTCCACAAACTACCACTGTACCAATAAATAACTCCCAGCAACACACCTAATAAAAGCCTGGGCAGAAAACCAAAGAACTGGAAATGAAATCCTGAAAAAAGTATGGCAGTTATGATGATACCCATCCAGGGGCTTTTGGTCAACTTGATAAAAAGCCTTTGTAATACACCTCTAAAGAATAATTCCTCGCCAACGCCGGCAAAAACAGAAATAAAGACCAGGTTCAATACCAGTTCTTTAATGGTATGCTTGCTCAACATGAACTGTATCTGCTTCGCTGCGTCCTCTTCCATGCTTTTCATCCATTTCTGCGCCTCTCCGCCAATGGCCATTTTTTGATTCAGTATCCCGGAATATTCCACAAAAGGGTACGACACCAGGAGGGCTGTAATACCCAGCAACCAGTAAATATTACTATATGGGCTTTTTAATCCCAGGAAATGTGCGGGGGACGGATCGGAGAAATAACCAAATAGCAGGCTGGGGATCAAAAACAAGCCAAGGAACTGGGTAAGCAGCATGCCCCTGATAAAAAAGATCATGTTAGGATTGTTGGTATCCCATTTACCAACATCCTGTAGCTGCAGCAAACTGATACCTGTAATATTGGTAAGTATGGCAGTTCCAATGATCGTAAAAACAAGGAAAAGGCCAAAAGCCATTCCTATGAACAAGATCAGTTGTATCCATATCGGCCGTGATTTAAGATATGTTTGCATAGCTCCTCGCTTTGAGAATTGTAAATTTGCTGCCCTGGCTTATCCCCGGGAATGTAAAAGCTGCAAGATAAGCCCTGATTGATCAAAGAGATTTCGTTTGGTAAAAATTGATAACATATCATTGCCGGAGTTCCCTTTACTCCTTGCTCCCATGGAGGATGTTAGTGATCCCCCGTTCAGGGCTGTATGCAAAGCCAATGGCGCCGACCTGATGTACACTGAGTTCATAAGCAGTGAAGGCCTGATAAGAGATGCCATCAAAAGCAGGCAGAAGCTGGATATATTCGATAATGAACGCCCTGTTGGCATCCAGATATTTGGAGGCGATGAGGAAGCAATGGCATTAAGTGCCCGTATTGTTGATACCGTGAATCCTGACCTGCTTGATATCAATTTTGGATGCCCGGTGAAAAAAGTGGTAAGTAAGGGTGCCGGCGCTGCAGTACTGAAAGACATAGACCTGATGGTGCGGCTGACAAAAGCAGTAGTGAACTCCACTTCGTTACCTGTCACGGTAAAGACAAGGCTTGGCTGGGATGATGCCTCTATTAATATTGGTGAAGTGGCAGAACGGCTGCAGGATGTTGGTATCAAGGCATTGGCCATTCATGGACGCACCAGGTGCCAGCTATATAAAGGTTCTGCAAACTGGGACCCCATAGCCGGCGTTAAAGAAAACCCCCGCATACAGATACCCATTTTCGGCAATGGAGATATTGACTCTCCAGAAAAAGCCCTATTGTACAAGAACCGTTATGGCGTAGATGGCATTATGATAGGCAGGGCAGCCATTGGCTACCCCTGGATATTTAACGAGATCAAACATTTTTTACTTACAGGTGAACATTTGCCCCCACCCACCATTCAGCAAAGGGTAGAAGTTATTCAAAAGCACCTGCATCGTTCAGTGGAGTGGAAAGGTATCAAGGCAGGTATCAATGAAATGCGCCGTCATTATACCAATTACCTGAGGGGCTTACCTAACATCAAAGAGTACAGGCTAAAGCTGGTCACCATATCTGAGGTACAGGAGATCGATGATGTGCTCGGGCAGATCACCAATTATTATGATGGTTATGAATTCAAACCCCGCCAGGTGGACATGGATTCAATGGCCTATAGCTGCGACTAAGTTTTTACTTGTGTTTCTTTCCCTGCCCTTATCCACCCTATTGCAGAAACAATGGCCCAAATTCCTTCCAAAACAACAAATGGCCAGTAAGATATCAGGTAAGAAGCGTAACAGCTTAGGGCAGCACCCAGAGTATTAAGAAAGAAGAATAATTTTCCATGTGCTGACATCCATTTAAAGCTCATACAGAAATAGGCTAACAGGATAATAGCCACACCAACGGATCCGATCCAATCGCTTAGATTCATACTATTTTTATTTAACAGCTGCTACTACCTCACTGGATAAAGGAGAGACCGAAGGCTCAAAATAATGGGTCAGCACCCCCTCATCGTTGAGCAGGTATTTGGAGAAATTCCAGGATGGACCTTGATCGTTCCACCCATTTTCTTCCTTTTTGGAAAGCCATGCAAATAAAGGATTTTGTGACGGGCCTGGTAGTACAGTACTCTTTTTAGCCAGGGGGAAGGTCACTCCATAGTTTACCTGGCAGAATTGTGCTATTTCCTCATCGCTGCCTTTTTCCTGTTCTTTAAAATCATTGGAAGGAAAGCCAAGGATGACCAGCTTGTCTTTGTACTGTTCATACAGCTGCTGCAATTCAGCATATTGGCCGGTATACCCGCAATCACTGGCCGTATTCACCACAAGAACCTTTTTCCCCTTCAAACTGGCAAGTGGCAGCCTGCCGGCCTGATTCAGATCCACATTAAGATCATAGACAGGATGGATCGGCCTTTTATTTTCATTATTTATCCTGACCTGTTCAGATCCTTTGGCCTTTCCCATAAGAACCAATAAAGGGTAGATGCGTTTTAATATGCGTTGCCTCAATGTCATTACAAAAGCTCTTTTTATAATTTAGCAAGGTATTAAATCTGCTATTACCCAATCAACAATGCGGAAATGGAGCATGCAAACCGTCCAAAACCGATGAAAAGCCCTGCCGTACTGCATTTTATAGAGAAATTACGCAGGTTTTAGGGTATTTGTACCCTATTAACTGCCTTCTTTTTTTTACAACTTTGTAATATCCAATAACCTGTAGCGGGCTTGAGTTTCAAGCTGAATTAGTGGCCTATGAAAAAACTATACTCCCTAACCCTTCTGATCTTGTTCCTTGCGAAGGTCCATGCCCAGGATTGCTCCCTTTTACAATTGACCTACACAGTGCATGAATCAAGATGTGTTGCAACGGGTGCTATTGATATCAATGCTTCCGGCGGCTCCCATAATTACAATTACCGGGCAACAGGTACGATCAACACACCATTTACATCTTCCAACAGTATTACCGGCTTACCTCCCGGCTATTATTCTATCCTTGTAAAGGATCTTTACAGTAACTGTACGAAACAGGTGGACAGTGTCTATGTTCCAGGAACCTACTCAGACCCAAGGTTTCAGTTGGTTAAAACAGATGCCAGTTGTTTGGGTAACGACGGAACTATATCTGTCAGCAATCAACTATACGGTAGAAGTCCATTCACTTATACTATTGTAGCCCCTTCAGCTTCCTCCATCGGCACCAGCAATACTACAGGAAATTTTACCGGGTTGATACCGGGAGAATATGCTGTGCAGCTGCAGGATTCCTGCGGTGGCCTCCAGGAAAGAAAGGTCACTATTGAGAATTATAGCTGGTGGTTTGACAGCTATTCTGTTACCAAAACCGATTGTAATAACGCTGATGTGTTCATTGGCTTGAAGGACAATAAAGGAAATACAAATCTTGCGGGAACTGCCTTTGATGGGTATAGTTATGGTATCGTCATCAACCCGGGTGATACATCCTGGTTTACAGCAAATAACTTTAGTATAGCTATTGGCACCCACAGGCAGCTTGACCTGCTGGTGAAAGATAAATGCGGCAATATACAAACAAGGATATGGTCGCTACCCGCAGCTTTACGACCTTCAATTGCAGGCATAGCCATTACAGAGCAAACCTGCTCCACATTTACCGCAACAGTGAATGGACAACATAATCTAACCACACCTGTTTATTGCCTGTATGATTCACTGAACAACCAGCTGGCCTGTAATACAACAGGGTCATTTACCCTGCTTACCTATGGCAATTATTGTATAAAAACAACAGATGCCTGCTATGACACTACCATCAACAATTGTTTTTTGGCAGTGAGACCCGAACCCGGTGTTGACGAAACTGTTGCCATCAGTTACCAGGACTGCTCTTTATTTACAGCTACCATAACAGGTCAACATAATTTGATCGATCCCAATTATTGCCTTTATGATGCTGACAGTAATAAAATATCCTGCAACGGTACTGGTGAATTCCCAAACCTTGCCTATGGCAGCTATTGCATTCAAATCACCAATAGTTGTACGGATACTATTATATCCAGGTGTTTTACAGCAACCCATCCTATTGGACAACTAACATCCTATACTATTTCTTCCAAAACCTGCAGCAGCTTTGATGTGCATGTTTCGGGAGATAACCTTATTCAACCATTATATTGCCTGTACGACAGCACGGGCACCATTCTGACATGTGATTCGACGGGAATATTTAGCGGGCTGGCACATGGCAGTTATTGTGTAAGGGCCATCTCCTGCGCAGATACCACAGCACCTCTTTGTTTTTCAAGCAGCAGACCTGTTCCTTCCGTAGCATCATGGGTGCAGGTATGGGGACGCAATTGTAATGGATTTACAGCAGCTATTGCTGAAAGGGAAAACCTGACAGCACCGGAGTTCTGCCTGTATAACAGCAACGACTCACTGCTGATATGCAATACCACCGGAGAATTCCCAGACCTGGCCTGGGGTTCCTACTGCATCAAAATAAAAGACAGTTGTACTGATTCTACATTGACCAGGTGCTTTACTGAAACAAGGCCTTCCCCTGTCATTGATACCTGGGTACAGCAATCAAATGCTACCTGCAGTACTATCGATGCAACAGTTACCGGTAATAACTTTACCAATCCGGAATATTGCGTTTTCGATTCGCTGGGTAATAAATTAGTATGTAATACCACCGGGGTTTTCAGCAGCCTTTCTTACGGTAAATATTGCTTTACTGTGCATGATGGCTGTGTGGATACTACCATGCAGGTATGCCAAACCTTTTCACTACCTAAGGGCATGAGCATTAATTCATGGAAGTCCTGTAATATAGGCAGTACTGATGTCAGCATTCAGTTCGCTATCAATAATGGTCCCTTCCAGATTAAGATCATTCATCCGGATGGGTCAACCAGGTATGACACGGTTACCCATTCCAATCCATTCAGTATTCAACTACCCGGTCTTCCGGCAGGGAAACAATACACTATTGTTGGTATTGATGGTTGTGGGCAAAAAGACACCTCTAAGCTAACACCTGATGCCAGCAGTATTACTAAAAATGTAATAGTAAGATCTAAATGTCCTTCGGCCACATGGGTCAATGGTGCAGGAGATCTGCAGATCACACTTACTTCTAATTATAACACAATTGAACCAGCAATTATTAAAAAGAATGGTATTTCCAATTACCGCGGTTTTTCATCCGGCACTGGCGATGTGTATACATTTTCTGACCTGGAACCTGCAACCTATATTGTAGAATATACCATGCAATCATGTAATTACAGGATATATGACACGGTAACGATTCAGCCCTACGCCTATCCTTCACAGGGACAGTCAGCCATTTACCAGTGTGATAATAATACTTTAAGTCTTGGATCTGACATCAGGGGCGGCGTGAGTCCATATACGTACCAGATCATCGGCAGCACTCCAGCAACACCGGATATTACCACAGCTGTTCAAACAAGCCCGGTATTCTCTATCAATACCGGTACTGTTTATTCACTGGTGCGATTGAGGGCCATAGATGCCTGTGGTAATGCCACATTGGATGATGTGAGTGTGCTGCCCTTGCAGAATGTTTCCATCAAAGCTTCCCAATTATGCTTTTACAGGAATACAACGCTTTCAATTGACACCGTTCCGAATGCAACGTATGAATGGTACCGGAAGTTTACATCTACTGACAGTGTGCTCGTAGGCAATGGTTTGACATACAACTTTCCCTATTTTGAACCTTCTGAAGCCGGAGAGTATGTATGCAGGATGAGCGTAAACAATGGATGCCTGGTTCGTTACAGCAGATTTAAGCTTGATGGTGATTGTGGCTTTGCCATTCTTCCCCTGTCTATTCAGTTGCAGGGTAAACAAAAAGATGGCATCAACATCATTTTTTGGAATATCAATGAAGAGAAAACCATTAGTACCTATATAGTGGAAAGAAAGACTTATGGAGAAGCTGGATTTACATCCATTGGAACGATGAAGCCATCAAAGTCCTCCGGCAGCAATAAGTATCTTTTCAAAGACCAGCGACCAGGCCAGGATAACCAATACAGGATCAGGCTAATACACAAAGATGGACATACAGAATACAGTAGCATTATCAGTTTATCCGGAAATACAGGGATCAGCATTTTCCCCAACCCGGTAAAAGATCAATTGAATATTGCCTTCTCAGGAACTGAAAGTGCAGACTTCAATGTGGAATTGTATGAACTATCAGGAAGGTTGTTATTCCACACTTCATTAAGATCCATTGTCAATCATTTGTATACCTATAACAGGGACGCACAGGTGCAAAAAGGTTTGTACCTGTTGCGAATTACCAATGCAGCAACCGGGGTTCAACAAACATTTAAGGTGATCATAAATTAACTGTCGGGTAAATAAAAAAAGCAGGGCTTTGGCCCTGCTGTAAACTATTTTACTGGCATTAAATTATTTTAAAGAAACGGGCAGGCTAACAGAAACATCATCCCAGGCCATTACCAGGTCCGCACCTGTTGATGTCTTATTAAAATTCATTGAGAATATTTCTGCAACAGAAGCTGTTTTTTGCACCGGAACTGCAACACGTAATGCATCCTTCTTTTCATCATATTTAAAAGCACCCCAGATATCTGTGTCTTTATTGAATATGATGGTCCATTGCGAAGGAGTAGGAATAGCATACATGGTATAACGTCCCTTCACCAATTTTTTACCCCCAATCTTCACATCCTTAAAAAATTCTATTTCAGTGGCTTCATTGGCTCCTAATCTCCAAACAGTATTGTATTCTATCAGTTCACCAAATAAGATACGTCCGTCTTTTTGAGGCCGGCTGTATATGATACGGGCTACCAGTGGATCTGTGGCCTTGTCCTGTATCTTCAGGACCGGGTAGTCCGTAGGGAAGTAAGCCATATCCATTGGAGATTTATCAAGTACAGGAAGTTTTAATTTGAGGGAAGCTTGTGTTTGAGCCTGGATACAGGTAAAAAAACAAAGAATAAATAAGGTAGAAACCAGTTTTTTCATAATTGGACGCTTTACTTTTGCAAAAATATCACTTCACTTCTTTTTTACAACGCACAGATCAACCCAGGAGTTCATTAAGTCTTTGTTTTGCAAATTGTTTAACATCCGGGAAAAAATCATTGTAGTAACCTTCAATGGCTTTATAGTTATCCAGGAATAGCTGGAAAGCTGTATCACTTTCGGACAGGTAGGCCGCCCGGCGGATCAATCCCCTCAGGCTTTTTTGCATTCCATTGGTATTCCTGTAATGGAACAACCAGTCTTCAGTGCTCATATAGGCCAGCACAGGCACAAAGCGTTCTGGCAGTTGGGCAGTATGTTCCTCCATTACCGTGTAAACTTTGCGGGTAAAGGTTTTTAAGGAGGCTTCATTAAAAAGCAATGGATCGTTGGCCAGGAAATGGTCATATAGTATATCTATGATAGCACCACTATATAAGCGGTAGTAAGGCCTGAATATTTCTTTGGCATTTTTAGTGGCTGGATGGTTGTCTGTATATTCATCTATGTACCTGTGAAGCATGATCCCTTGCCGTACATCATTTGCATACCTGTCTTTTGCCGCTCCTTTTACAAAATCTGATATCATATTTCCTACAAGGATTTGCGGATGTTCGAAGGATAAATAAGCGTGGGCTAAAAAATTCATTCACCTAAAATTACAATTCATCCCCATTAACAATTTGGCAACCAATGTTAACAGGTTTAACAGGGCTGTCCGGTCGTCACAATTAGCTTGCGGAGAGGTGTAACCTAAAATACTTTTGTGACGTCATACTAATCAAACAAACAAAATTTAAAAACTAAATAAATTAAATGTTTATGAAACGCTTCTTAATCACCTTAACCGTTCTGTTCTCGCTGATAAGCATGAGCAGCTTTGCCTCTGATTCAAAAGTAGACTCAAGAGTATTGAAATCCTTCCAGAGCTCATTCAAAAATGCTACTGAAGTAGATTGGACTGTATCCAACAATTTCTACAAGGCCAACTTTACATTAAATGGTCAATATGTTGCAGCTTATTTTGATGAATCAGGAAACATGATGGCTATCACAAGAAATATCAGCTCAACACAACTGCCTATTTCTTTGCAAACCAATTTAAAGAATAACTACGAAGGTTTCTGGATCACTGACCTGTTTGAAGTTGCCAATGAAGAGGGTACTACTTATTATGTAACAGTAGAAAATGCAGATACCCGTCTAATTTTAAGATCATCTTCTTCAGATTGGGCTACTTACCAGAAGCAACGTAAATCTTAAGAACAAAAGCAGCAAAGTATCCAGGGAACTTTCCTGCACCAAACGAACGTCTTCTCTGTTATAAGTTAATAGTTAGTTTTAGTGTGTGTAAAACAGTCCCGCTTGTGGCTTCGGTCCGGCGGGATTTGTCTTTTTATAGACTAAATTTGCCCCTCAATTTTAAGATTATGAGTAAAGGTCCTGTTTCACAATTTATAGAACATCACTATAGGCATTTCAACGCGGCTGCATTAATTGATGCAGCAAAAGGCTATGAACAACATTTACTGGAAGGTGGAAAAATGATGGTTACCCTGGCAGGCGCCATGAGTACTGCCGAGTTAGGCATATCCCTGGCAGAAATGATCCGGCAGGATAAGATCGCTATTATATCCTGCACAGGTGCCAACCTTGAAGAGGATGTTATGAACCTGGTTGCCCACTCTCATTATAAACGTATTCCCAACTACCGCGACCTGACCCCACAGGAAGAATGGGACCTTTTGGAAAACCATTATAACCGGGTTACTGATACCTGCATCCCGGAAGAAGAAGCTTTTCGCCGCCTGCAAAAACACCTGGTGAAACAATGGAAAGATGCTGAAGCTAAAGGTGAACGCTATTTCCCGCATGAGTTTTTATATAAAACCATACTTAGCGGGGAGCTGAAACAATATTATGAAATTGATCCAAAAGACAGCTGGATCGTTGCGGCTGCCGAAAAGAATCTTCCCATTGTTGTACCAGGATGGGAAGATAGTACCACTGGAAACATCTTCGCCAGCTATGTGATCAAAAATGAGCTGAAAGCTTCCACTGTTAAAAGCGGTATTGAATACATGACCTGGCTGGCAGATTGGTATCGCAACAACAGCTCAGGTAAAGGTGTTGGCTTTTTCCAGATCGGCGGTGGTATAGCAGGTGATTTCCCTATCTGCGTAGTTCCAATGATGTACCAGGACCTGGAATGGCATGATGTTCCTTTCTGGAGCTATTTCTGCCAGGTATCTGATTCTACTACTTCCTTTGGCTCTTACTCTGGTGCTGTTCCCAATGAAAAGATCACCTGGGGTAAACTCGATATTCATACACCAAAATATATAATAGAAAGTGATGCTACCATTGTAGCACCGCTTGTTTTTGCATGGGTATTGGGATTATAAGAACCAATAATTTATAACTTGTAAAGAGGCCATCTCCCAAAGGATGGCCTCTTGTTTTGAATTTGAACAACTGCCTTTTATATTAGTGCCATGAATTCACAACAGGTAGAGATTTATCTCGAAGCAGAAAATGATGTAGCGAATAAGAATTATGTAGAAGCTTTCAGGAAATACGAGAGCATATTATTTGACGAGCCGGGCAATGCAGCCACCCATAATTCGCTGGGATGGATATACAAAACCCAGATGGATAATTATACCAAAGCTGAAAATCATTATAAAGCTGCCATTAATGGCGATCCTTCCTACCCGCACTCCTATTTGAATTATATGATCCTATTAATGGACCTGGAGCGGTATGTCGATATACAGGCACTGGCCAAGCGTGCCGGTAAGGTAGAGGCAGTGGACAAATCCTGGGTACAGCATCGACTTGGCCTGGTGGAAGAATTACAATTACATTTTGATCAGGCCATAATCCTTTTTGAAAAGGCCATACTCTACACATTGAATGATGAGAAGATCAAAGGCTATAAAGAAGATATAGCACGATGTGAAGAGAAAAGAGAGTTGCTGGTAAAGCATTAATTAGCTAATAACAGAAGTGAATGATAAAAAGAAGAGGCTTGTTGCGAAACAGGCCTTTTTTTTATTTATAACAAGGCCTGTATTACCTGTTAAGAATAGAATTATCAGGGGACAACATTCTTTTGTGCAGCTGGTACCGGTTAGAATTTCACGGCAGGATAAATACTAATGTAATCTTATAATCAAAAGAATAAGCATTTTTCCAGGCCTTTATTATTATGTAGTAATACCATCTAATTTATTGCTGGGCTTATAAACTCTATGTCATTAGCATTTATAAATAAACCTAATACCTACCTTTAAGTTACCTTAAAACTAACCATATGAGACAAACCACTATTTATGTTATAGCAGGATTGTTTTCACTGCTCTTGACAGCCTGTAAAAAAGAAATTCAGCCCCAAATTAATTCAACCCCAGACATGGAAAGCATTGCTGCTGGACAGAAAAACATTAAGGCTGAATCTAAAAACCTGGTGCTGGAATCTTTTACACATACCATTGGGAGTTTCGACCGCAAATACCAGTTTGTGTATGCACCAAATGGCCGAGTTGATTCTATTATAGTTTCCGATAATTCTTTACAGCGTTATGTATATGTTGTTTTTTACAAAGGATATCACATTGACTCTGTTAACCTTGTACAAAACAATGCTATTGTATCTACGTTTGTAAACTTTCAATATAAAGGAAACTTGATCATCGGTTTCGATTACTTCTTCCGGATTTTTGGCTTCCCGCTTCCTAATTCCTTTACAGTTACGTACGATAAACAGAAACGGATTCAATCTATAAAAGCAATATTCCTGAATACGATTAATAGTAACCAGGAATTTACTTTTGATGAGCAAGATGATGTCATTTTTTGGAAGGAGACAGCTTTTTTTACAAGTGCTAACTATACCTATGACGATAAGCTCAATCCCCTACATTTTGTCCCTGACCTTTTTGCCTTCATGTTGGAAGAGAGATGGATGTGGCAGTACATCTTCAGCCTGCATAATATAACTACTATAACCTATAGCAGCGGACAAACAGTAACTTATCAAAATCAGTATAACAGTTCTGGCCAGCTTATTAAAACATCGTTTACTGACAACAACCAGGTCAATAACTTCATCTACACTTACAAATAAATTATTTGATATAATAGAAAACGGCCTTAAAAGGCCGTTTTCTATTATTAGTCTCTTCTTTTCCTGTTATCTTGAAAAGATCGAATTATCCAAAGGTATATCACGCTTCAGCATCTGGTTACGGTTGGCCATTTCCCAGGCAGTATAAAATACCAGCTGTGCTCTCCTGGCCATTAATGGGTAATGGATCTTTTCCGGCGTATCGGTCGGGCGGTGATAATCACTGCCTAACATGCCATCATAATAAAAAATGATAGGCACACCTTTTTTTGCAAAATTGTAATGATCGCTCCGGTAATAGATGAAGTTCTTGTCATTTGGATCATTGAATTTATAATCCAATTCCAGCTTTGTATACTTTTTATTTACTGCTTCGCTGATTGTCTTTAGGTCAGAACTTAATTTATCATCACCTACCACGTAAACATAATTGGTAGTATCTCCTTTTCTGGATGAATCACTCCTCCCGATCATATCAATATTCAGGTCTGCAGTTGTTTTATCCAATGGATATACAGGATTGTTGGAATAATATTCCGAACCCCATAATCCTTTTTCCTCACCGCTCACTGTCATGAAAACAATCGATCGGCGGGGACCTTTGCCTGCAGCCTTTGCTTTTGTAAAAGCTTCTGCCAGTTCCAGCACACTCACAGTTCCTGATCCGTCATCATCCGCACCATAATAGATCACGGAATCACCTCTTTTTCCCAGGTGGTCATAATGGGCTGTAATGAATAAATATTCATCCTTCAGATCCGTTCCAGGGAGCAGACCCATTACATTACTACTTTGGTTGGTGATGGTAGTTTTTTGAATACCCAATAAAATATTGGATGTATAGGTCTTTACAATAACGCTATCTTTTTTCACCCCATCATAATCATTACCTATTATAGCCCTTGCCACTTTTTCCGATATAGAATATTGCTGTGGGGCGATATTTCTTTTATACAAATTAATGGTTGCGTTTCCCTTCCTGCTGCTGGAGCTTGTTCGGGGATAAACAGCACTCACAGTAAGGATGCCGGCAACGCCTTTCGACTGGAGCAGTGCGCTCATTCCGCCAGTTTGGCCACGCCTTACCACAGGGATGCCTCCCACTATCATTACCAGCTTGCCACCCAGGTTGGCATTTTTCAGGGAGTCCATCGATTTTGGTCCTATCAATACCACTTCACTGAAAGCGAGTGTTGCATCAATATTGCTGACCGAAGGGTTAAAATCCTTGTCTATATCATAAGATTGACCATTTACTTCCAGTGTCGCAGCTGTGAGTGAATCCTGGTAAACGTTATAATTTAACTGGTAGCTGCCGTTATTACCAGGCTGAAGGCCCAGTTGCTTAAAATAGTTCTCTATATAGGCAGCCGCTTTTTTCTGTCCCGGTGTAGCCGTTTCACGTCCTTCCATTTCAGGACCGGCGATTACATAGAGGTGTTTTTTGAGATCGTTGGCAGTGATTGTTTTAGCATAGGTTTCGGGCTTTTGAGCAAAGCAATGCAAGGTGCTTGCGCAAAGCACCGATAACAAAAGTTTCTTCATTCCTGCTTATGTGTTTTTATTAAAGTGTACGGGTTAAGAACAAGCCATCTTTTCCACTCTTTTTTCATGACGGCCGCCTTCAAAGGCCGTTGAAACAAAAATGTTTACCATTTCTTCAGCCGCAGGTGTAGATACAAACCTTGCCGGAATACAGATGATGTTCGCATTATTATGCTCACGTGCCAGCTTGGCCACTTCGCTTTGCCAGCATATGGCTGCCCTGATACCCTGGTGTTTATTAGCAGTGATGGCCACGCCATTAGCGCTTCCACAGATCAATATGCCCCACTCCGATTCACCGGATTCCACTGAATTGGCCACCGGGTGTGCATAATCGGGATAATCCACTGAAGCACCGCTGTTGGTACCAAAATCCTTTACCTGCCACCCCTTATTTTTTAGGAAATCGACAAGAACGGTCTTGTATTCAAAACCTGCATGGTCACATCCTATGGCCACTTGTTTAGTATGATCGAATATGGAATGCATACCTGATTTATTTATGTATTAGAAAGATCAACGGGTAAAATCTCCCGGTCACAACTCTATAAAAATATTCTATTTAGCCCAACCCTTGCATTAACTCCATTCTTTAGCTTCATCCTCGGCTCTTTCTTTATCCACCCTGCGGGCCAGGATGATGCTGATCTCATAAAGCAATAATAAAGGCAATGCTACTGCCATCTGGCTCACTACATCAGGTCCGGGGGTAATGACACCCGCTACCACAAAAATGATCACAATGGCATATTTGCGTGCTCCTGCCAGGTACTTGCCATTTACAATACCAATCTTAGCCAGGAAGAACATGACCAGTGGTAGTTGGAATGCCAGGCCACTTCCCAACACCAGCGGTAACATCATGTCTATATAACTGTTGATGGTCCAACGGTTCTCCACAATGGGATCAAGCTGGAAATGGAAAAAGAAATTTAAAGCATAAGGCGCTACGACAAAGTACCCAAACAGCACGCCGGTAAAGAACAGGAAGGATACCCAGAAGATCACGCCCCGGGTTTTGTTTAATTCTTTTTTGGTAAGGGCCGGCTTAATAAATTTCCAGAACTGGTGAAATACATAGGGAAAGGCCAGTATCAGGCCACTCACCAAAACCACCGTGAACCACATGCTGAACTGCCCGGATACATCGGTGCTTTGCATTTTGATGGCTATGCCTTCCATGCAAAGCGCATTGCCAAGGTTCAGCGCCTTACCTATTTTACATATAACACTATAGGTGGGAAAACTATCATTGGTGGGGCCCAGTAAGACCTTTTTAATGATAAAATTGTTGTAGATGCCTGCTACTACGGCACCAATGGCTATGGCAACCACACTTTTAAACAGGTGGCCACGCAAAACATCCAAATGGTCGATGAACGACATTTCTGCCCGTTCCTCATCTTTACTTCTTTTGAAAATACTTAGGGGCATGAGTTAAAAAAGTGCGGCAAAGATATGGCTAAGCCGAAAAGCAGGGTTAGGGTGATGAAGAGTTAACGAATCCTTCTACAATCCTACGGATCTGCGGTTATTATTTTAAGATCTTTAATTTGACCATTTCTATCCTGGTATCACTGACACTCAGAATATCAAATTCATAATCATCAATAATGATCCTTTCCTTTTGATGGGGAATGGTCTCATGATGATTGATAATATACCCCGAAAGAGTTTCAGATTCATTACCGGCAAACTCCAGGTCGTACTTCTCTGAAATATAATCCAGCTCCAGGCGACCGGAAAAAATATACTCGTTCTCCGCCAGGCGCTTTTCTACAAACTCCTCGCTGTCATACTCATCATGAATCTCTCCAAATATCTCTTCCAGCAAGTCTTCCATCGTTACTATTCCGGCAGTGCCGCCAAATTCATCAACTACCCAGGCAATACTTTTACGCTCCCTGGTGAACTTGCCGATAAGGTCAGTGGCGCTCATGCTTTCAGGCACAGCAGGTATGGGCAACAATATGGATTGAAGATCATTAGGGTTTTTAAACATATCCAGCTGATGTACATACCCCACTATGTTATCAATATTATTCTCATATACGATCAGCTTACTTAGTTTGGTTTCAATAAATTTTTCCCTGGCCTGGTCGGCAGTACATTTTAATTCCAAACCAATGATCTCTTTCCTGGGCACCAGGCATTGCCTGACTTTTACTTTAGGCAACTCCAGTGCATTTTCAAAAAGCTCCGTATTGAATTCCTGCTGCTCATATTCACTTTCATTACTTTGCTGGAACAGGGTTTCCAGGGTGCCGCTTGACAAGCTGTCCTTGGTTTCCCGGATGCGCACATTGAAAATATATTTGAGCACCCAGTCAGAAAGGTTAAGGAACATCATGGCAATTGGCTGCAGTATCTGGTAAAAGAAGTTGATCAGCCATACCATGCGGGAAAGTATCCAGTTGCTCTGGGCTCTGAAAATGGCTCTCGGAATGAATTCCGCAAAAATGAGCACAATGAACGTGGCCAGGATGATATCCAATAATAACCGGGCAATGTCATATTTCAGGCCTATGAATTCCCATAAGGGAAAGGTGACCTGTGTGAATAACAAAGCAAAGCACACCAGGAAAAGTGTGAATCCCAACAAGGTCGTGCTCAGGAAGGATTGGGGGTTTTCAATGAATTTGGAAAGCAGGATGGCACTCTGGCGGCCCTGTTTCTTTTTTAATTCAATGCCAAAGCGGTTAATGCTGTAAAAAGCCATTTCCACCCCGGCAAAAAAACCCATCATGATTATGGTGACAAAAAACCAAACGAGCGTTGTAACAGCTATCATCAAAGTAAAGATATAAAAACTGCCCGCTTAATGAATAAAGGCCGAAACTATTGCTTCCGCCTCTTTACAGGCATGGCGCAGATCCTTATTTACTATAATATGATTAAAAGAATGTTTAAAGGAAAGTTCGTAGGCTGCTTTATTTACCCTTGCATTCAGCGACTCTTCGCTTTCCGTACCCCTTCCCTGCAACCTGTTCTTTAATTCATCCACGCTTGGAGGCTCAATAAAAAGGGATAAGGTAGATTCTGGAAATTGTTGCTGTACGTGAATGGCGCCCTTTACATCTATATCCAGTACGGGTATTTTACCATCATTCCAGATGCGGTGCAATTCAGACTTTAAGGTGCCATAATATTTGCCTTCATACACCATTTCCCATTCTATGAATTCCTCATGCTGAATTTTATTGGCAAAATCTTCAGCCTCCAGGAAATAATAGTCAACCCCATTCCTTTCAGAATCCCTTGCCTTGCGGGTGGCCGCAGATATAGAGAAAGCCAGGCGGTCGGAAAAAATATCCAATAAATAGCGGGTGATGCTGGTTTTTCCAGCCCCGGAAGGAGCTGTAATGATCAGGATTTTTTGCTGCGTATTGATGGTCATTGAATCAGGAGTGTAATAATAAATGGCCTATGGCCTTTTGCACGAAGTTAGGAGAGAAAGAAAGCAAAAAGTCAAAAAGGGGAGCTTTGGTTGCAGGAAGCCATGAGTATCAAATACACATTATCCTAACTTTATTCCTTGCAACACATCGAGTTTTTTCATAGGGACCATTTCGAATTCAACTACCACCGCAAAAAGGCCAAGAGGTCTTTATCGCATTTTATTGATTTCTTCTGGGAGACGGACTTTGATGAGTTGTATAAGCAATTCCCTGGTGGATTCTCAGATGCTTTATTTCCAAATATCGGGTACACTTACCTGATCAACCTGGGCACTCCCTTTGTCATGCAACTGGAAGATGAAAAATTTGAAATGCGCTCGGATGGATTTTTACCAAGGCATAAGAATATGATCTGCCATCATTCCAGGGGCAACCGGATATTTGGTATCAAATTTAATGTCTCGCCTGTGATATTTGAAAAGAAGGTCAACTTTTCCGAATACAAGGAATACATATTCCCCCTTGCTTACCTGCTGGACAGGAAGATACTGGAGAAGATCAAAACTGCAGATAGCTTTGACAAAAGAATGCAGCTGGCCTCTGACCATTATGAACGGATCATAGAAAGATATGCAGGTTCTTTAAAGCAGGTTGACGTAGTTACACAGATCATTAAGGAATTTACAGAGACCGGCAACTTTACTATTTCCATAGAGGAATTAGCCGCACGTTACCATATCAGCTCACGTACATTACAGCGTTATTTCGAAGCCACTACCAGCATCAGCACCAAACAGGCCTTGCAAATGATGCGCATAAGAAAGGCCATAGAACACCTCACGACTGATGCTGCCAGTTTCAGCTATAGCCAGTATGGTTATTTCGATTACAGCCATTTTTATAAACACCTCAAAAACTTTTTAAACCGGCATACCCTGTCGCTGGTTCAACCGCATTTAGCTTTATTACAAAACAGGGATATTCAACAGGTGCAATAAAAAAGTGCCCCGAAAGGCACTCTTCCATCTTCCACCAGTTCTGCCTGAAATTAGTTACCAGCTCTTTGTCTTTCTTCTTCCGATGCTGTTGCTCTTTTCCTTGCCTGTTGCACCTTGCTGTTACCAAAGCGGTAAGTAAAACTCAGATTCGCCACTCGAGATTCCCTGAATGCATGCCAGTTCTCCACATAGCTACCTTTATATTCCACTTTAGCCTTGGGCAGGTTCGTCCAGAAGATATCTGTCATGTTGAACCTTACAGTGCCCTTTCCTTTCAACACTGTTTTCTGAGCTCCAACAGCAAGACCCCATTGCGGATCAAGAACCATATACCCATATTGACCACCAGTATTCAAATTTGCATTCAGCTCGGCAGACCAGCCCTTTGTGAAGGTGAAATTATTATTGGTACGTACAGTAGCTGCCGGTTTGCCGGCATTCAATTTCGACCCGGCAAGATTTCCATTGAAACGGTTATAATAAATGTCAAAGTTGTTGGTCATGTTCCACCATTTATTGATCCTGACAGGTACCGCACCGCTAATACCTATATAATCAGATGAGGTAAGGTTAACAGGTATCTGCACAGTAATGTTCGAATCCTGTCCCGGCTTTATTTCAAAATTAGGTATCACATCAAGGATCTTTGATAACACTGTGTTTTCCGCATCTTTTGTATGGCTGTAATTAAATGAAAAATTCATATGCTTCAGTGTATAGCTCAACTCTGAAGACCAGGTGGTTTGAGGCTTCAGTAAAGGATCGCCAGTAGAATAGATCGTTGCATCCACCTGGAACAGGAATGGATTTAACTGGAAGTAACCCGGGCGGTCAATGCGGCGGCTAACGGATATACCCAATGTTTGATCTTCTTTTAATTTATAGTTGAAGAAGGCACTGGGAAACAACTGGAAATAGTCATTCTTATAGCTGCTGTTTCCTTTCACCTGGAGTGTTTTGATGTTCGTTTGCTCACCCCGAAGACCAACCTGGAAATCAAATTTCTTGTAAGCCTTACTGAAATTAATATAGCCTGCGTTATTGTATTCCTGGTAATAAAAGCGGTTGGTCTTGGTTTCATCCACCAGCTTCTGGTCAGGTAGAATAGTATAAAATTTAGCATCATTATCTGATGATACATAACTGGTCTTACCCCCTAGTTCTAGCTTTGCACCCCCCGATAATGGATGAACGAAATCTACCTTGGCGGTCTTTAAAGTGAGTTTGCCATTCTGATCGCCATCCAGGATATCATCTTCCTTTCTCTTTGATCCATTCAGATTATAGAAGAAGCTGGAAGTACGGGTAAGAGATGCTGTGTTAAACACACCGTAATCCACATCCGCAGTGAACTCTGTTCCCAGTGAATCCAGCTTTTGTTTGAAATTGACATTGGCTACAGTGTTGTTATTATGGTCGTTGTTGGTACTTATGGACTGGAAACTGAAATCCGGTTGGAAATTCATATCATTCACCATTGTATTGATATCAGCACGGCGACCGAAACCATTAAAGTTGCTATTGACCACAAAGCCTACAATGGTATTTTTAGAAGGAAAGAAATCTGCTCCTATCCTTGCTGTATTGGAATTAATAGGCATAACGGCATAGTTATCCTTATCATCAGAGCCCTTAAATACACCATTCTCAAAGAAATTCCTGTTGATGATAAGGTGATTGAGTTGTTTGCGATAGGCGTAATTATAATTACCAAATATGTTCACCTTTTGGTTATGGTAATTGAATGTTGCCCCTGTATTGGCTTTGGGATAAATGCCCTGACCATATCCTGCGGTAAATGTTCCAATGTATCCCAGGCGCTGGTCTTTTTTCAGGTGTATGTCAATAATGCCCGAGTTTCCTGCCGCGTCATATTTGGCAGAAGGATTTGTAATGATATCAATCCGCTCGATAGCACTGCTTGGCAATCCCCTTAGGTAGTTGGCCAGGTCAGCACCTGTCATAGGCGAAGGTTTTCCATCTATCATAATGATCACTCCGGCCTTGCCTCTCAGGCTGATCGCATCATTCTGATCAATAGTGATGCCCGGTGAACGCTCTAAAACATCTATGGCCGAACTTCCTGCACTCACGATACTATTCTCAACATTCACTACGATCCTGTCACTGAGTTTTTGAATAAAGGGTTTTTTTGCACTCACTGTTACTCCCTGCATCTGGGTATTGGTCTTTGCTGATAATGACAGTACCGGCGGGTTTGTTACTGGTTGGTTTACAGTAAAAATGGTTGAATACTTTGTGTTGAACCCAACGGCACTAACACGAACCATATAAGATCCATAAGCAACTATTTCGTAGCTTGTATGACCAGCCTTATCTGACAGGGCTGTTTTTACCAGTGATGAATCGGTGCTTTTGAGCAATTCCACAGTCGCACTTTCTATTCCCCCATTCTGGTCGTTCAGGATGTTGAGGTTTACCGTACCTTTTTCTGCCTGGCCCAGTGAGAACAATGCGCTTAAGCAGCCCCACAAAATCAGTGTAAATCTTTTCATCGTTTAATGTGTTTACACAAATGACTTTATAATATGCGGCAGTACATAGTCAAACTATATTAAGCGCTGTCAGGACTTTTTGAAAGGAAGAAGCGGGAGTTTATACGAAAAACCTCGTGTCGGTTTTTTACACTATTAAATTTTGTCTCCCGGATTTTAAAGCTCCAATTTTGTCCTATGAATTTTAATACTGAAGCTTTTAACCAATTAATACGCAGCCGGCGATCTACTTTTCCAAAACAATTCAGGGAAGAACAGAATGTAGATGATGGCATAATAAACCAGGTATTGGAAAATGCAACCTGGGCACCTAATCATGGAAATGTACAACCCTGGCAGTTCGTGGTTTTTACTGGCGAAGGCCTGCAAAAGCTTGCCAACTTCCAAAGTGAACTGTATAAAGAAACAGCAGGGGATAAGTTTAAAGAAGCCACATATGAGAACCTGAAGGCTAATCCATTAAAAGCATCACATGTCATCGCCCTTTGCATGAAGCGTGACCCTAATAAAAAATTCCCCGAGGTAGAAGAGATGGCGGCAGTGGCAGCAGCTGTTCAGAATATGTACCTCACCATAACCGTATATGGATTGGGTGGGTACTGGACTACTGGAGGCGTTACTTATAATGAAAAAGCCAAGCCTTTTTTTGGTCTGGGTGAAGATGATAAGCTCATGGGATTCTTTTACATCGGTGAAGTGGCCGTTCCATCTCCACAGGGCAAAAGACAGCCGCTTGAAGAAAAGGTCAGATGGATAAGAGAGTGAAAGGTCCGGCAACTATAGTGTATAGTTAGAGCTCCTGATTATTTGATCTCATCCCATTGATCGTCATTCCATGATTCAGTTTCCCTGTCAGCCTTTTCTATTTCTGTGATTTCTGTCATCACCCGGTGACCAAAGAAAATGGTAATACAATCATACTCACTTTTTCCAAGTGACTCTGTATAGATCAATTCCTGGTGCTTTAGTGTGGTTGTACTTGGCCCGGGTACCAGTTCTAATAATAGGTTGGATGGGGGTAAACCCGGTAGCTCTTTTTTAACCAGCAATAATTGATGGTACGTATTGCTGGTGTTGATCTCACCTACTACATACAGAGTGAGACAATGATTGAGTTCATCCCATTCTTCCCAGGATTCCCATGATAAACTATCTGTCATATAGCGCAATTGTAATTACCAATACTAAAAAATTGCCCAGGACCAAATCATTCCATTTTCTTCCATTAATAAGTCTTTAACTTTAATTAACGATGCCGCGGAAAAAAGCACAATTAGATGCCGTTCGAATAGAAGAGCTTAAAGGCTATGTGCATCAATCCTTTGGCAAGGCTATTACCCATTCTGTGGAATGCGAACAATTAAGCAATGATATTCAAAGAGTTACGGGGCAATACCTGAGCCCCAATACCTTACGAAGATTCCTGGGTTTCCTCCATGCCCAATTCTCCCCGTCTCCAAAAACCCTGAATACGCTGGCGGCCTATACAGGCTTTTCCAACTGGCATTCTTATCTTCAAAAAGAATACAAACAAGAATACTCACCACTGACCATTGACCAGGAAATTGATCTCATCCTTGGGTTTTACCAGATTGAAATGAAAGAAGAAGGGGATATGAACTTCCACAATGCATGCCGGAATATTGCATTAAGGATCGTATCTAACCCGGCTTTGTTGGAAAAGCTTTCCCCTCAACTGGCAAAAAATCCTGTTTCACAGATCTATTTTTTTGAAAGATTTCCTTTTATTGACGGACTGTGCAGGGATTATAAAAGAAGTGTGCAATTGTATTTGCAAAAGAAAACCGGCGAGTCAAAGGTCTTTGGACAAAGTCTTCTTTTACTTTCAGAGTTTTTGTGCGGTAATTACAGGTTGGTAAGATCGCAATTTGAAAAGCTAAAGATCCACGCTCCCAATCATACCATGCATCCCTTTGTAATTGCACGTTATATTGGTAGCCATATCCTGGACCGGAAGGTCAGGAATGAAGGCATAGAAGAATGCGTGGAAGAATCAAACAGGTGGAATAATTATTTCCTGCACAAAGAAAGCAAGACCTTTTGGCAATATCCTTATTTCCAGCACATGATGGCGGGCTATTTTAACCTGGCCGGATATTTTGACGAAGCCTACCACCTGGTAAGAACGATAAAGTTTAATCCCAGGAAAATGGAAATAGAAAACGGGTACCCCCAGGCGTTAGAGATTGTTACCCAACTTGCACATCACCAACATTCACCGGAAGCATTTAAGAAATGGGTAAAAACAACTTCCGCTATGGAAGAATGCGTTCCTTTCTTTAAAAAGTTTTACAAGCTGCAGGTGTTGACTGCTTATAGAAATTTATTAAAAGAAGGAAAGCGCAAACACGAAGTGGAAACACAGATCACTGACCTGGTACATCAAACAGGATTCAGGCACTTTCTTTTACTTATGGAAAATGCAAATGATCCGGAATAAGTAATCATCACACCCTCCTGATATCAGCTCCAAGGTGTTGTAAACGTTTATCAATATATTGGTATCCCCTGTCTATCTGGTCTATGTTCTGTATGGTACTTTTCCCTTCTGCACTCAGTGCTGCTATCAGCAACGCCACTCCTGCCCGTATGTCCGGGGAACTCATTTCTATTGCTCTCAACTTATTTTTTCTTTCCAGGCCTATTACAGCTGCACGGTGAGGATCGCAGAGGATGATCTGCGCGCCCATGTCTATAAGTTTATCTACGAAGAACAGGCGGCTTTCAAACATTTTCTGGTGCACCAGCACAGAACCTTTTGCCTGGGTGGCCACAACTAAAATAATACTTAGCAGGTCGGGTGTTAGCCCCGGCCATGGATGATCATACATTGTTAGCACACCGCCATCCATATAGGTTTGTATCTCGTACAGTTCCTGCCCGGGAATATGTATATCATCTCCCTCGATGTTCATCTTTATTCCTAATTGCTGGAACCTGTCGGGGATGACACCCAGGTGTTCCAGGCCCACATTCCTGATGGTTATATCACTTTGTGTCATGGCCGCCAGCCCAATGAAGGATCCTATCTCAATCATATCTGGTAAAATATGATGCTCCGTACCACTAAGCCTATCCACTCCTTTTATGGTAAGCATATTACTTCCCACGCCCGAGATATTGGCGCCCATATGATTCAGCATCTTGCAAAGCTGCTGCAGGTAGGGTTCGCAGGCAGCATTATAGATGGTGGTAGTACCCTCAGCCATTACAGAGGCCATTACCAGGTTGGCTGTTCCCGTTACAGAAGGTTCATCCAGCAGCAGGTAAGTTCCTTTCAATCCTTCAGTGCTGAAATAAAAGAATCCATCTTCAGCATAATACGTAAAGCTGGCTCCCAGTTTTTCAAAACCAAGTATATGTGTATCCAGGCGCCTTCTGCCTATTTTGTCTCCCCCGGGTTTGGGAATAAATGCTTTTTTAAACCTGGCCAGCATGGGGCCTGCCAACATAACGGAGCCGCGTAAGCGCCCGCTCTTTTTTTTGAAGTCCGGGCTGCGCAAATAATTCAGATCCACATCATCTGCCTGGAACACACAGGTATGGCGGTCTTTCCTCTCCACTTTTACATTCATTTCTCCCAGCAGCTCTATCAGGTTATTTACGTCCAGTATATCCGGAATATTACTGATGGTCACTTTTTCCCCTGTAAGCAACACAGCACTGATGATCTGCAAAGCTTCATTTTTGGCTCCCTGTGGTTCTATCTCTCCCTTCAGTTTGATTCCTCCTGTTACTTCAAAAGATGACATGCTATTCTATTGTAATGATGAATGTTGAACCCTGCAAATTACTTGCTTAAAAGAAAAAGGCTGACAAATTACTTGTCAACCTTTGGTACTATAACGTATGAAATTTATTAATAACGCTTTTTGCCAAACTTCTGACCACCGCCGCGTTTGTCGTTGCGACCACCACCGCCGCCGCCGCCGCGGTTATTCTGAAACTTTCCACGCTGCTGTCGTCCATATCCACCACGATCCCTGTCGCGGTCCTGGGATGGTCGGTAAGCTTTTACATATGGCGTGTTGGTAAACTCCAGCTGTCCTTCCGTGATGTTGTTCAATTCACTTTGAATAGCATCATCATGCACCACATCCTTGTGCCAGTTGTTGTAGGCCAGCTTCATATAATAAGCGATGGCATTGGCAAATCCCTGGCGCTTTTCCTGGCTTTCTTCTTTCAATGCCTTGTTGATCACCAGTTCAAGGTTCTTACCCAGGTGCGAATATTTTGGATAACGCTTGGGATAAGGGATAGGTTCCGGCTTGGCCTTGTAGGTTTCTTTCCTTGGAATAGGATAAGGGCTATCCACATCCAGTTTGAAATCGCTTATATAAAAAAGATGATCCCAGAGTTTATGGCGGAAATCTTCAACATTCTTTAAATGCGGATTCAGAAATCCCATCAGCTCTATCACCACGTATGCCTGCTTCTGACGACGTTCCCTGTCCTCAATAGACAGCAGGTGCTCCACCATCTTTTGAATATGGCGCCCGTACTCACGCATCGTCAGGTAATTTCTGGTTGTATTGTATTCCATTGAAAGCAAATGTAATAAACAAGGTGATTTAGACAATAGGCAGTTCTAAAATTAACGGATAACCTTTTAAAGGGCCGCAAAAAGAAAAGAAAGGACAAATTGTCAAGTATCCAAATACATGCCTGCTCCAACTACACGTATTGACAGTTTCAACCTTAGCTCATACCTACCTAAGGTATAGCTGCGCCCTATCTCCTTCCTACCTGGAGTATAGATACTGCGTGATCATCACGCAGTATCTATACCGTAGATAGGGAGTAGGTAGGAAGTAGGTAGCCTCCAGGTAGTTTTTACCTATTACTAAATAGTTACCCTGGCATCATTCATTACATATTTATTCAATTTGATATTGACAATTAGAGTGAACTGATCTCTTTCAAATATTGCTTGGTAAGCCAGGAAGTATTTGTTTTATTCATAAGTCTTACCACTCTACCTTTTGTTTCAACCGCTCATAATTATCATCGGTATACCTGTAACAGGAAGGAGTTTACATTCGTTATACGAAGGATTTCGTTATTGTAACTAAAAACTAAAACC
This sequence comes from Flavisolibacter ginsengiterrae DSM 18136, assembly GCF_059568575.1. Classification (NCBI taxonomy): domain Bacteria; kingdom Pseudomonadati; phylum Bacteroidota; class Chitinophagia; order Chitinophagales; family Chitinophagaceae; genus Flavisolibacter; species Flavisolibacter ginsengiterrae. Next base: position 149,915 of record NZ_JCANTR010000011.1, on the reverse strand, counting down.
AATAAGTATGCGTAAAATTCTGATGGTAGCAGCTACGGGAATGTTGATAGTCACTGCTGCAAATGCACAAAAAAGAGAAACCATTGAAGGAAATGGAAAGATCGTTACACGTGATGTAACTGTTTCTTCATTCAATAGTTTAAAAGCTTCCGGCATTTACGAGCTCAAACTTTCGCAGGGAAATAAAGAAGCGGTAAAAATAGAAGCCGATGAGAACCTGCAGGATCTTTTCCAGGTGCATAACGAAGGTGATAAGCTGGTGATTGAAATGAAAAAGATGGAAAACAAGAATTTTAATAACAAGACCAAAATGAAGGTATATGTGACATTTAAGAACCTGAAAGAAATGGAATTGAGTACTGTGGGGAATGTGGCATCTGAAGAGCAATTATCTTTTGGAGACCTGGATTTAAAAAACAAAAGCGTAGGAAATGTTGACCTGAAGCTTACAGCTTCTAAAATTGATATAAAAAACACCAGTGTTGGCAATGTGCATTTAAGCGGTAAAGCTGAAAACGCAACGGTTAAAAATTCCGGCGTAGGTTCCATCGAGGCTGGAAATTTTGTGGTTCAGACCATGAATATTGAAAATACCGGTGTGGGTCATGCGGATGTGAATGCGGCTAAAGACCTGAAGGTGAAAGATTCCTTCCTGGGTAAAGTGAGAAATAAAGGTGCTGCCACTACCAGGCGGATGAATACGGTGAAGGTGTAGGATTGAGGTTGAAATGTTACAGGTTAAAAGGTTGACAAGGAAAAGATATTCCATGTCAACCTTATATTATTTTCATACTATCCTTTTTTGCGATTCAAGATACTCCAGTCGGTGTCTTCCTGCACAATGGTGTTGGAAAGCGTTCCCAGTTCTTCAATATTCATTTCCACCACGTCACCATCCTGCAGCCATTGCTCCTGGTATTCAGGGTCGTTTAATTTACCGGTTCCATTCAGTTCAAGAAAACATCCGGTTCCCACTGTTCCGCTGCCAATGATATCACCTGGCAAAAGATCAACGCCATAGGAGGCTCTTTCAATAATCTCGGCAAATGTCCAGTCCATATCGCCCAGATTTCCCTCACTTACTTGCGTACCGTTGACAGAACAGGTCATTTTGAGTTTCCAGGATTTACCCGTATGACCTTCTTTGGGTGCCACTTCAAATGGTTGCAATTCATCTAAAGTAACCAGCCATGGTCCTACAGTAGTGGCAAAATCCTTTCCCTTGGCTGGACCAAGGTTCAGCAACATTTCTTCCATTTGGAGGCGGCGCGCACTGAGGTCGTTCATGATCATCAGTCCACCAATATATTCATCGGCTTCCTCTGCTTTAATATTCCTGCCTGGTTTGCAAATGACAATAGCGGCTTCCAGTTCAAAATCTAGTTTTTCCAAATGATCTGGCATACATGCTACATCTCCAGGTCCCTTGATGCTATGGTGGTTGGTAAAGTAAAAGATCGGGTATTGGTCAAACTCGGGGATCATTTCCACCTTGCGGTTGCGCCTTGCGGCAGCCACATGCTGGCGGAAAGCATACGCATCACGGCAGGAAGGCGGATAGGGCACAGGCGCCAGGAGTTCCAGGCTTTCAACAGGCTTGCCCTTACTTCGCCCGATCTTTCCATCCAGTATCATATCTACACCTGCCTGGGCCACAGGAAAACAATCTTCCCAATAAGCCAGGAACATGCTCATATTACCCGGAAGATCAGGGTGGATAGATTCCATATCATATACCAAACCATCTACGAGTAATCCTAACTGGTCATGATCTTCGTTGAGGTAGCTAACCAACTTCATAACATTCTATTTAAGTCGCCAAAAATAGGGAGGATGTAGAGTTGTTGGTGATGTTTGTTTCAATTGTTACAATACATAAATCAGCAAGTATCACAAACCACACCATCTCCAGTGAAACTCTCAGTGATATAAGTCAGGGTTAGGCACTGCATCAAACAACAACCAGGAATATCACGATATGCCAGGGTGATAATGATAAATCGAAGCACATTATAGGGAGATTGCTTAAAAACAATGTTCCTTTCAATCCCTCTGGATATTGTTATTCGGGAACACGGTATTGGCATTGCCGTCATCCAGGAAATCCTCCACGCGGTGCAGCAGGTATTCCATATGAAATGGTTTAGGCAACAGGTCGTCCGCACCAAACAACAATGCTCTTCCGGTGCTATAATCATAGCCGGAGATGATGATCACTTTTGAATGGGGATAGTCGTCGGAGTTCTTCAATTTCCAACAGAGCTGGCGGCCATCTTCACCATTAATATTAATATCAAGCAGTACGAGGTCAGGTAAAAACTGGGGTAAGATCTCTTCAGCCTCGGGCAGGCTGGCAGCGGTTTCTACCGCATATCCTTGTTTGTCGAGTTGACGTTCTAACAACATCAGCAGGTCAAGATCATCGTCGATGATAAGGATCCGTTTCGGTAGCCTTCTAAATTCAGCACACATGGTCAGGGCAATAAATGGTTAATCAATTGGATTAGCAACGGCTTTCAACGGATAGGATTACGGGATGCTTTCACAGTGCGTTACTACAACGAACTTAGAGGATACAGGATTAAAGGGTTTTCAGAGGAAAAAAATAGAAGTTGACTGATATTGGATTAGGTTCTTCAGGATATGGAAACAAAAACTTACTGGACGGTTTTCTGGACATTGGACCCGATTGAAATCGGGAGGATTGATATATCTATCAATCAACTTCTGATACAAAACTAATTGACTCTGTAACGCAATACAAGAGCAGTTTTAACCGATTTTGTGTATATGGTATTTACTGAAACAAGTTCAGTTTGTTGGGAAGATTACGAGAAGGAATATTCGTAAATCTACGAGTCTTAATTTAGTTCCAGTTTATAGAATCCCAATCCAGTGTATAAGGCTCAAGTGGACCTGCTGCTATTTCTTCCCTTGTATCAGGAACAGGGTTTGATTCGAGGTTCATTTCCCATGTGGTTATCAATGTATCCATAATGGTTTTTTTAATTAGACGACGATTATTGGATTTTGTTTACTATAAATCTAATACGATTATTTACAAAGAAGGTTTATTTAGCAATTCATTTTGTTCACTGCTTGATAACAGGGGATGAAATGGGAGAAACGCAGGTCAAAAATCAAAATTATAAAGGATAAATGGATGATCCGTTTGACTAACCTGGACATTATAAACTACTTAATTCCAACCCGATTTTTACTGTTGAAGTTGCTTATTTAATATTCACCACATCTAGAAAAAGTGATGTCCTTATGGTATTCTTTACCAGTTTACTGATTCAAAATTTTTTGGTTACGATTTTCTTTCTCATTTGAAATAGTAAGCCGCCCATTATGCCCAAACTCCATGGCATTGTCGTTGCATAGTAGAGATTGGATAAAACTATTCCCTGGCTTTTAAACACAGAACAATGAAAAGATTATTATTTACCGGATGCATTGCCTCGCTGGTTTTCTTCAGCAACTGTGCCCGCAATCCAGTTACTGGGAAAAAGGAAGTTGTCTTAATGTCTGAACAACAAGAGCTTGCACAAGGTAAAGAGGCTGACCCCCAGGTTATTCAACAGTTTGGATTGTATCCCGATTCATCCATTCAGCGCTTTATCAATCAAAAAGGGAAACAGATGGCCGCTGTTTCACACAGGCCCAATATAGAATATAACTTCAGGGTGTTGAATTCCAACGTGGTAAACGCCTTCGCCATACCAGGGGGTTATGTTTATTTTACCCGTGGCATTATGGCCTATTTTAATAACGAGGCAGAATTTGCCGGAGTTTTAGGACATGAAATTGGGCATATTGCTGCCCGGCACTCAGTGGCACAACAAAGGGCTTCCATGCTGGGCCAATTGGGAATTATAGCCGGTATTGTGATCAATCCAAACCTTGCACAGTTTGCGGACCTGGCTTCGCAGGGCCTCCAGTTAATGATGCTGAAATACAGCAGGGATGATGAACGCCAGGCAGATGAACTTGGTGTGGAATATTCCTCCAAGATTAATTACGATGCCCAGCAAATGGCCGACTTTTTCAATACACTTAAACGCCAGGAACAAAGTAGTGGAGCCGAGGCTTTGCCTCCCTTCTTGTCCACACACCCTGATCCGGGTGAAAGAAATGTAACAGTAGCCAAACTGGCAACTGAATGGAGACAGAAACTGAATCTTACCAACCCCATGGTCAATTCAGAAAGTTACCTGAGAAGAATTGAAGGTTTGATATATGGTGATGATCCAAGGGAAGGCTACCTGGAAAACCAGGTCTTTTACCACCCTGAATTAAAATTTCAATTTAATGTACCCACAGGCTGGGCATACCAGAATTCTCCACAGCAGGTTCAGATGGCCCCAAAAGATGGAAAAGCATTGATGATCTTTATGCTGGCACCCGGCAAAACCCTCCAGGAGGCTGCCAATGCCCTTGTACAACAATATAAATTACAGCCTGTAGAAACCAGGGAAGTGAATGTAAATGGATTATCAGCAATTGCTATGGTCGCAGACCTTCCCCAGCAACAGGGTGTGATAAGAACCTTGTCTTACCTGATACAGGATGGTAATATGATCTATCACATGATTGGCTTATCAGCACCTGCTGATTTCAACGCCTATAGCTCATATTTCACTAACAGCATGCAGAGTTTCCGTCAATTAACTGACGCCAGCAAAATGAATAGAAAGCCTGAACGTATTCATATCAAGTCTGTAGCCCAGGCAGGCACGCTGGAACAGGCCTTGCGTTATTATAATATGCCTGCCACCCGCCTTGAAGAACTGGCAGTCTTAAATGGGATGAACCTGAAGGATAATCTTAAGAGCGGTACACTGATCAAAATTGTAGGTCAATAATTCTTGCCCCAATAAAAAAGCCTGTGCATTTTGGTGCACAGGCTTTTGCTTTATTATAATAAGATCAGCTATTTAATATAGAAGAAGATTGCAGGTATTCTGCTGATGGATGGTACACAAAAAGAACCGAACCATCTTTAATAATGTTGATCACTTTGGCGTATTCATTTTCAGGTAAGGCCGGGCATCCCTGGCTGCGACCCATATACCCACTATTCACCCTGTCAGCATTCACATAAGGTGCTCCATGCACCACCACCCCACGGGCTTCTGCATTTGAATTGAATCCTTCCTCAAGGCCATTGATGCGCAATGACAAACCATGCTTACCGGTATAGGTTGTTTCTGTAACATAAAAACCAAGGCTGCTTTCTTCTGAATTCATCTGGTTGGAAAACTTCTCGGCCATATCCACTCCAGAGTTCTTGCCATGAGAAACAAATGTGTTCCATACCAATTGATGAGTACGCATATCAATGATATAAAATCTTTTCTTCCTGGAAGACTGGCTAAGGTCAACAATAGTCAAATAAGGATTGTTTACTTTACCTAAACTGTCCAGTTTGCCAAATCCCTTTACAGCATACTCAACAGCCTCCTGCGTTAAACCGAGAGAGTCAAGATGAAGGCTGTCCATTAAGGTATCAGCTAATGAAGGTGCAGGAACTGAGTTTGTTGTCTTTACAGTTTTAGCAGCAATCTCATCATTGCTATCCTTATTTACGAAGGATAAAAACAATAGAGAAAAGGACATAAAAAGGGTAGAAAAGAAGATGGTTTTTTTCATGGTTATAGCTGGGTTTTAGGTGTGAAGGGAGCACAAATTTCGTATTTGGATGGCAGTTAGAAAAGTTAATACGAAAGCAATATGGAATATTAAGAAATATGCAACAGATCAGGGGAGAAGCTTGCCTCCACTAAGTTTGTAAAACTTTTCCAGTTCTGTAACCTCTGCAGTAGACAAGGTTTCGTTATTATCGTAGCGAAGCTTAAAATAGAGAACTCTTTTATGCTGGGGATATTTGGCGAGTACGCCTTCAACCATTGCGCCAATGCGCTCATCCTTTTGATACAATGGAGTAGTAGCAGGTTTATCAGATTTGTACCTGTTGGGTCTTTTTAATATTTCAGCCTGTAGTGTGGCTCTTTTATTATCAGGAATGGTGGATAAGGTCTGGGTCTTTTTAAATAAACCTTCCAATTGCTTTTTGCTCAAACCTCCGCGTTCCTGGTATTGGCCCCAAAGACTTTGCAGGAATGCTGATGATGGATATGCAGCTACTGCTGCATCCAGGATATCCATGATAACATCTACATCAGGTTTTTTGCGGTACATCGTTGAATTAAAAAGCAATGTACAGAATTAACCGATTGCTTATTTAAAAGGCTCTACTGTCCTCTTAGAAAGGACTTTGGCATCTTCAGTCCAGTCTTTGCGATCCATAAGCAACAGGACAATTCCGAGGATACAAATACCAGCTAACAGGCAAAGCCCTAAGATAAGTCCGTGCTGGGGCTCACCATAAACAACCTGCATACCATTTTCCATAACTGTAGTGCGTACACTGGTAGAGCGGTAAATTGCATATCCAAGAGAGAAAAACCCAAGGAGGGAAAAGATCAATATATACGTGCGTTTAGTCATAGCCGATACTTTCGGATTGTTATCTTTCAAAATTAATACCAAGGCTCAAGTTATGCAATAGCAGGATATAAACCATCCTGCATAGCAACATGAAACTACATATTAGTTTATGCTAATCAATCAAAGGCTGATGTATTGATGCAGGTGGTCGATCGTTTCCTGTTGCATGAGTATAGTCTCTTTTACGACATCACTCATAGAAACAATACCTTTCAGCTCATTGCCGGAAAACACGGGTATATACCTGATGTTATTCTCCGACATCAGCTCCATGCAATGTTCAACTGTATCTTTCGGGGAAACACGGGGCAGGTCCTTGGTCATAATCTCTTCAACCCTTGTATCTGTAGAACTCTTGCCCTTTAAAATAACCTTGCGGGAATAATCTCTTTCTGTAACTATGCCACAATAGTTTTGATCTTCATCCAGCACCATTACTGAGCCTATGTTCTTTTCAGCCATTAACTTCAGGGTTTCTAGTACAGTAGCATGTAAAGGAATAGAAATAGCATTGGATCCTTTACGCGAAAGTATCTGGTTGACAGTATGCATAGTAAAGATTATTTAGGGGTAATTTACCAAAAAAAAGCCCACTAAAAAATGATTTTTTACAGGTGTTCTCCAATTCCTGATAACTGTTTCAGGAAGTAAAAAATTCAATATGGTATAGATCAGTTCCATAATACAGGTAGCTGATCAGGGTGCCAGCTTTACATACATCATCCATTCTCTGTGGCATATGCTGCCGGATCATGTTTTTCCATCCATTTTTCAGGACTGGCTATTTCTGTCCATCCAAACTTTTTATACAACTTATGTGCATCACTTGTTAGTAGTATCCAGCGCCGGAAGCCCTGCAGGTTTGGATGCTTCATAACAGTCTCCAGTAACCATTTTGATAATCCCTGCCCCCTGAATTTCGTGATAATAAATACATCGCCCAGGTAAGCAATGGTGGCATAGTCAGTGATCACCCTGGCATACCCAACTTGCTGGCCCTCATGAAATACTCCAAAATTCAGCGAATTCCTGGCCGCAGCCTGAACTACCTCATATGGAATGTTTTTGCTCCAATAAGCCTCTTTGGATAAGAACTCATGGATAAATGGCAAATCAAGCTTTGAGCTATCTGTCGAAATAGTAAAGTCACCTCTATGTACTGTTAGTATATCCATTCCCGGCATAATAATAACTAATATGATAATAAATCGCCGCTTATGTAGGATCAGCAAGAATACCTAAAAAGCTTTCAAACAGTAAACATCCTCCAGTTAACGATACTGTTTTAGCCATTCCTTTGCTAACTGGTCATGTGTAAAGCTTTTCATGGGTATTGGAGGGGGTTTCAACCTGAATAAGATTTTCATAATGAATTGCGCCAACCCGGGTTTAGAGATCATTGCCATGGCTGAATAAATTATTGGTAACTGGGTAGTGGAAAATTTCCTTGTTTCTTTATCCGGAACGGGCGAATCAGAGAGATAGATCAATAAAGGCACCCTTTGGTTATGGGTTATTTGCCTTACCAGGGCCACATTAGCAGTAATGTTGGCAACAGTTCGCCTAGGGCTTTTGGATAGCGACACAAGAATGCCATCATCGAACCAGTAGGTTGCGATCTCTCCTTCATATACTGGCCTGTCTGTTGGAATTTTCATTTTAAAAATTATAATGGCCGGTTATTCAGTAGCCAGGATAAAAAGTGGCTTAGCACTATAATTTACGCTCAACTTACCATTGACATTCATCTTTTCCATATGCATGGCACTACTGCCATCCCTGAACTCTTTTTTCGTCACTGAACTTACACCCGGGAGTGGTAATTCATACATCCCGGTGGTTTCTGTAAACACGGGACGACTTTCCTTTTCTTTCTTCATTTGTTCTACACCCCAAATGGCATACATTACTTCTTTCCCCTTCCTGAATTTTAATACCCTTGGCGTTTCGCTTACCCGACTTTCAAAAACATAATCACCCAATTCACCAACCTGTTTGAAATAATCTCCTACCAACCGGCGCGAGATCGTTTTATCCTCATTCTCTCTTAATAAGGACATGGTGGAAAACTGCGTGGCATCTTTGTCAGCCCAGTTGCCATCCTGGTACAACCGATACCATTGAGCCCTGTCAATGCCATGTGCTGCATATTCCAAAATTGTCCTCATGGCCCAGTTGGCCCTGGTTTGCTCTGCTGTATATTTTCCATAGGCAGGTGCATTCATGGGAGATTCAGGATTGACATCATAACCCCATTCTCCTATCCACACTTCCCTTCCTGCTGCATACTTGTTGGAATACCATACAAATTCATCTGCAGCTTCCAGGACATTTGATAATTCAGGGGGTAGACCACCCTGCACACCACCTGCATACTGGCTTGTGCCACCGGTATAGGAATAGTTGTGAAACTGGATAATATCAAAGGGCAGATCTACAGTGCCGTCTTTTTTGATACCCCGGTTCTTTTTACTCCACCAGTACACGGCACGCATAATATCGGTGGACGCAGTTGCCAACCCGGAAGTGCTCATTTTAAAATTCGGATCGGCATTCTTTACCCCACAATTTTTAAACTGTCCCTTATGCCCGTCATACATCATGGACCAGGCAGGAGCAAGGTATCTTCCATTGAGAAAGTCGTCATACCCAGCCCAGAATGCATTGGGTTCATTCATTCCTTCAAAAAGATCAGCGGTGCCGCTTCCTTTTACCACTTCATTTGGCGCAATCCATTTGGAATGCTCCGGATCATAATCAACATGTGACCATACATTATAAGCCGGCACTTTTGTGTTTTTTCCTTTCCGTGAAGCCATCACGTAGGCCATTCTGCCCAATACTTCCCAGGTGTTCAAATCATCTCTTTTATTGTTGTCCGCATAGTAAATATTTAATTCACTACTCTGACCTTTTGTTACTAACACCTTCATTCCAGGTACATAGGGCAAGTTGCCCCCCACTCCCATTTCGACCCGCGATGGATGAGAAGTAGGAATATTCATTTGGTTGGTGGATGTAGTGACGAAATCCTTAGCCGTTTTTCCATTAGGTACAGGGCTGGCCAGTTCAATATGCCAGCGTTTGAAACCACCTGTATTTTTATTGGAATTTGATTGCAATACTAAAACTCCCCAGGTTCCATGATTAATATATTCCGAAACAGTACCTGTGAACTGGCAAGTAGGGTCAGGCACATCCCAGGAATTATGAATAAAATCAAACTGCCCCTGCATGACAGACCAGCAAACCATATCAGGACGATCCTTTTTTATTTGTGCAAAAAGGTCTTCTTCATACCAGCCCTGACGAACCGGATTGAAAGCCCATTTGTCTTTTACCGGTTGATATTCTTTTGCATTGCCATAATTTCTTAAAGAAGTAAGTCCAAGATCCATAAAGGCATTGTATTTGGCTGGAACTATAGCCGTGCCTTTCATATTCATGTTATTTAAAAAATCCCACCAATGCGCATTAACACCCAACAAATCCTTTAATGGCTTCCTGGTCCTGTTATATACAGGCTCTTTATACGGAGTATAATCTCCTATCAGTTCCAGCTCATTACCATACCCGCCATTGGCACCGCCACGCATAATGAACCTGGATGCCTCGAAAGAAGAAGGAGGCGTGAACTCTACCCAGGTTTCGTATTTATCACCAGTGTACGTACCTACTTCCACTTCCTGTTCATTGTCCTTGCGAACCAGGATCAGTTTGGTATTGAACTTATCCCCCTGTCCATCGTAGATGCGGATCTTTTTGATGGTGGCTTTGTAATCCGAAATATCCACCACCACATCATGGGGCTGGTAGATCAGGTTCCAGGCGGGAACGAAATGCGTTTTCAGATCACCATCGATCAACGTAACTGGTTTGTCGTTATAATTATTATCCTGGTAAAAATTCCGAATGGTCAGCGGCAATTTATTAGGATCTTGCTGCACATCTTTTCCTGATCCGTTATGGCAGGAAAAGGTCATCCATGCCGTGAGTAGCATTGCTATTTTCATTATGGTAGGGTTCAATGTATAAAAGTTACGATCAACAAAATTGAAGATACCAATAGAGCAACAGCCATTTGACCTCACGCCGGAATTTTAATAAAACTAAAGGGAATCTCTGCGGTTCAGTCCGCTATTATTACAGGGCTTTGATCTTTATATTCCTGAACCAGGCCTCGCTGCCATGATCCTGGAGCGCAATATGACCTTTTTTTGAGGCACCGTAACCAGGTGCATCCTTCCATTTGCCTGATTCTTTATGTTGCTTCCATTCGTCTGTCCATAACTGGTAGTCCACCACCTTGGTGCCATTCAGCCAATGCTCCACATGACCCTTATTAACGACTATGCGTGTATGATTCCATTGTCCAACAGGATTGGGTCTTGCTGCCGGAGCAGTGTTCATGGCATAATTGGCAGCAGTTTTTTGCCAGTCTTCCAGGTGTTCCGGGAAATTCAGATCATCAATGATCTGGTATTCAGGACCGCTTAAATAAGCAGTTGGATAATCCTCTGTCACCATGTACATGATACCACTGTTGCCCTTTGGAGAGATCTTCCAGTCAACGGAAAGATCGAAGTTCTCAAATTGATCTATGGTGATCAAATCTGCTCTCCTGTCCGATTTGTCAGTTGAACTTCCCTTGCAGTATAAAGCACCATCTTTTACGCTCCAGGAATCAGCTGGTTTATTCTGATAGGTACGCCAGCCATCCATGTTGCGTCCATTAAATAATAAATGATATCCCTGTTGCTCCTCCTGCCTTGCCAGGTTATTATCGGTTACGGCCTTTGTCCCGCTGCAGGCATTCAACAACATGGCTGCAAGGGATAGAATTATTAATTGTTTCATCATCATAGTTATTATTGACTTGAATGTTATGTTAATAGAATCATTAGCTATGCAGCACCTTTAATTTTTCAGGGTCCCATTGCATGATCTTATTACCAAAATAGCTGTCATTGCACAATAGGGCTGGTGCAGCAGCCCTATAACCGAACAATGAATTTTCTACTACATTTTTATTGTTCCTGATAGCCGTTGCCCAATTATAGAAATGGTCAAAATGTGCACCTTTATAACCTTCTTCAGCCGTGTATTCCAGCTTTTCCGGTGGTTGCATGCTTTTGCGTTCGTAGACATACTCTTTGCCTGTAGCTGCATTTTTTGTTTTCAGCAATGGATCACCTGCATCAACCACGTTGCGGTTCTTGTATAGGGTTACCTTGTCCCATTCCACAGTCATCGATCCTTCACTGCCTACCATGCGCAGGTAGTTGGTGCCACCTGTGCCATCCACAAAATTTACCCTGAGTGATAAGTTGAATGGGGGATGAATGCTGGTCTCTGGGTAGTCAAACATACCCAGCATGATATCGGGCACTTCACGGCCGTCCTTCCAATAGCGCAGGCCCCCGGTTGCCATGATCTTATTGGGTCCCATGGAGCCGGTAATAAAATGAAGGCTTGAAAATAAGTGGACGAACAGGTCACCTGATACACCCGTACCATAATCCCTGTAATTCCTCCAGCGAAAAAACCGGGTGGCATCAAAAGGTCTTTTGTTGGTATTGGCTACGAAGGCATCCCAGCCTACAGTGGCGGGAGAAGCATCCGCAGGGATGGGGTATTGCCAGGCACCGGTGGGAGACATCCGGGCCCAAAACCCTTCTGCATAATTCAGCTGGCCAATAGCACCCGCCTTTAATAATTCTTTTGCTTTTTCGTTTCCCAATGAACTCAATCCCTGGCTGCCTACCTGGTACACTACTTTGTTCTTTTCCTGGGCTGCCACTACGGCTGCTCCTTCAGAAATCTCATGCACCATGGGTTTCTCGCAATACACATGCTTGCCTGCATTCATGGCAGCTACCGATATATCCTTATGCCAATGGTCCGGCGTTGCAATAATCACCGCATCTATGTCCTTGCGGTTAAGAATTTCACGATAATCACGGGTGGTGGCAATATCATTGCCCCATCTTTTTTTGGCTTCTGCCAAACGTCCGTCATACAAGTCGCAAACAGCCAATAATTTTATTCCAGGCACGGTCAGTGCGGTTGTGGCATCAGCCACACCCATACCTCCTGAACCGATCAAAGCGATCTGCAACTGGTCATTGGCACTGTAATGCTGCTTTACACGTTGAAGATTCTCTAAATGCCTGGCCCTGTCCCGGGCGGTAACAATTGATGGAAACAGAGAAGCCCCTATTGCCGCTTTGGTAGCATTGGTAATAAAAGACCTCCGGGATTTATCGTTTTTCTCCTTGTCCATATTTTAAGTTACTGTTGAATTTTTTATTAAACCCTGATATAGATCTTTCTCTTATTCAGCCACCAGCCCACACTCCAGCAAAGCAGCATATACGCAATGGCGAACAGGAAAGAGCCCACCGGTCCGGGAGCAATGACCTGGAATAATACCTTGTTGATCCAGCCAAAAAAGCTGTATCCCTGGCCCATGGGTATCATGAACAATACCGTGACCAGTAATTCGGAAAGCAAATAAATCACCAATGGATTCTTACCCACTACCAGGAAGAAACTGGTCCACCCTCCCTTGTTCCAGTTACGCAATTCGATGACATAAATAAGAGCGCCTATCAGCACCATGTCAATACCAGAAGTAAGCAATACAAAAGAAGAGGTCCATAGCTTTTTATTCACCGGGAAAATCATGTTCCACCAGAGTGCCATAAAGATCAGTCCAAAACCGGCTAATGCCAGGTGAGTGACCGTTTCATAATTCTTTCCTTTCTCCCGTATGTATTTGCCGGCTAAGTAACCCGCTATCACGTTGACAATAGCAGGCAGGGTGCTCAGCCAACCTTCAGGATCGAAGGGTATGCCTTCACCGTGGTACAAATGATTTGTTCCCATCAGGAACCTGTCAAGTGACATACCTGCATTCCCCAGCATGCTGAATGGTTGCTGGTGATCTCCAAATAGTAGTAATAGGATCCAATAGCCTATCAAAAGGGAAATGCTCACAACTATTATTTGTTTGCGCGACAGGTAATGAATGCACAGGGAAGCAAAAAAATAGCAAAGTGCAATACGTTGCAACACACCCATGATCCTGGTATGACCTATCGGGGCACCGGTCATATGGTGTTGTGCATCCAGCCTGAAAAACGGAAACCAATACATCAGGTATCCCAGGAGGAATATCAACACAGTTCTTGAAAACACTTTTCTAAAGAACGCTCCTGACCCCAACTCGCGGTATTTATCCAGCGAGAAGCTCATGGCATTTCCTACAGCAAATAAAAAGGAAGGGAACACCAAATCTGTAGGGGTAAAGCCATGCCAGGTGGCATGCTCCAGCGGTGCAAAAGGAGTAGCCCCGCTACCAGGCGTATTCACAATGATCATAAAACAGATGGTCATGCCACGGAACACATCGAGCGAAAGAAAGCGTTGAAGTGGTGGACGCATAAATGAATTTTAATGGATCAAAGAACTATCGCCGGTCTTTGTTTGAATGACTGATTTGCCGTCAGGGGTAAATACTACATTCCCTTTTTCATGGCGCATGTTTCCAGATGAATCCTTGAACACATAGTCCATGGAATACTGTAAAGGATTTTTAATATTGCTGTCAGGCCAGTTGTGCAAAGTATCTTCTTTAAAAGAAGTGATATCAAATTCTGTACTCCTGTTGGGAAGTTTAGCCCGGATTTCATCCTTTGCCCTGATCTGTCTTTTATCGCTGTCGAACCCTGCGGGTTCACAACTATAGAGAAGCAATGCGGTTACAATAACAAATAATAGGCGCATGTAAGTGAGATGATGTAGAGATAGTTAAGATAAGAAATAATTTATAGTCGGTTTCATTTCCTTTAAATCTGTAATTCTACCGGCTATCACAAAAAATATTTGGAGGATACCGTTTCATTACTATTTTCCCTATAAATACATTTTAAATATGTTTCGTTTGATCGTTATCGTTTGCTTTACCCTACCATTTAACTTAGTGCAGGCCCAGAAACTGTACACACCACGTGACATTCAGAAAGCCTATAATAAGGGCACACGTTCTATGGATGGCAGGCCTGGAAATAAATACTGGCAAAACAGGGCTTACTATAATATTTCCCTTTCTGTTGCACCTCCAAACCGCACCATACAGGGAAGTGAAACCATCACCTATTTCAATAATAGTCCTGACACCTTACCCTTTCTTGCTTTCAAACTCATTGTGAATATTCACAAACCCGGTGCACCCAGGCTTGGTGGCGCACAGGAAAAATACCTGACCCAGGGTGTGCATATTGATTCCTTCCTGGTAAATGGTAAATTCCAGCCATGGAATAACCAACCCTATTACTTTACCACAGTTCCCGTAAAACTGGATAAGCCTTTGAATGCACACGATTCGGTGCAGCTATCCATAAAATGGCATTATGATGTTTCCCTTAAAAGTAACCGGGAAGGGATGATTGATTCCACAAGTTTTTTCCTGGCTTATTGCTATCCACGTGTAGCTGTCTATGATGATTACCAGGGATGGGATTTTACCGATTTCAATGATGCTCTTGAATTTTATAATGACTTCAATGATTATTCAGTACAGGTGCAGGTACCTAAAAATTACCTGGTTTGGGGCACAGGCACGCTGTTAAATCCCACCGAAGTATTGCAACCTGCCGTTGCCAAAAAGTTCAGCAGTTCTCTTACTGCAGATGATGTAATTCATGTTGTTAGCCAGGAGGATATCAACAAAAAACAGGTCACTGCGCAAAATCCCGTAAACACCTGGAAATTCTCTTCGAGGAATGTACCAGATGTGGCTTTTGGAATCAGCGATCATTTTGTATGGGATGCCTCCTCTGTTGTAGTGGATCGTAAAACAGGTAGAAGGGCTTCAGCACAGGCGGCTTTTAATGATACTGCAGCAGACTTTCACCATGTAGTTCATTTTGCAAAAGGGGCACTTGACTGGTTATCCAATAACTGGCCGGGCATTCCTTACCCATATGAAAAGACAACAGTGTTCCAGGGATATGCCGGCATGGAATACCCTATGATGGCCAATGATGAAACTTATGATGATACCTTATTTTCCCGCTTTGTTGCCATGCATGAGATAGCGCACAGCTATATGCCTTTCTACATGGGTATTAATGAAACACGTTATGGATTTATGGATGAAGGCTGGGCTACCACCTTTGAATGCCTCTTCAACCGCGATATGATGGGCATGGAAAAAGCTGATGACTGGTATAAGCAATTCAGGGTGCAAAACTGGATCAACGATCCCTCACAATCACAGGATCTACCTATCATAACGCCTGGCGCTAACCTCAGTGGAGGTGGCCTTGGCATTAATGAATATGGCAAACCTTCACTGGGTTACCTGGCCATTAAGGATATGTTGGGTGATGGACTCTTTAAAAAATGCCTGCATGACTACATGGATCGCTGGAATGGCAAACATCCGCTACCCTGGGATTTCTTTTATTCGTTTAACAGGTCTTCAGGACAGGATTTAAATTGGTTCTGGAACAATTGGTTCTTTTCACATAATTACATTGACCTCGCCATTAAAAATGTTAGCAGGACAAAAACAGGATCAGCTGTTACGATTGATAATATCGGTGGAATGGCAGCGCCTTTTGATCTGTATATTCATTACAAAGATGGAACTTCCGAAACACAACACCAGTCAGCTGCAGTATGGAAGACCAATCAGCAACAGGCCATTGTAAAGATCGCAGGTCAAAAAGAACTGCAATCAATAAAAATTGATGGAGGCCTTTTTATGGATGCTGACATTGAGAATAATAAATGGCCAGTGGAGAAAAAGGCTGCCAATACATTTTGATAATTATCATTGGATTATTTCAATAAAAAACCGGGCAAGAAAACTTGCCCGGTTTTTTATATAACTTTTGATCACTTGCTTGTCTTCAATAACTTTAAAGTTCTTACCTGTTGTCCCTGGCTGATCTCCAGGAAATACACACCTGCCTTGAAACGCGACCCCAACTGGAACACACCATTTGCGGGCAAGGACTTTCTGACCTCAATGACTCTTCCTGTATTATCAGTAACCTTAAAGCTTACTGGCAGGTCAGAAATTGATTGCGTATGAATAGTAAAATGATCAATAGCCGGATTCGGAGAAACAATGACCTCAAATCCTTTTGCCATTTCATTAGACTTCTTATTTGCTTCATTTATCCTGGCTTGAGTTACATAATCACCCTGGTCATGCGGAACAGTTACTTCGAGGTTTTGTGAAGTACTATTGCCTGAAGCATCCGTGCTTGTAATGGTAATCGTATAGATCCTGCCACTACCCGTTCCGTTGCGCTCAGCCCTCAACCTGATGCGATGATTGTCTATAACTTCCCAATCATTTTCGTTGCCCTGGTCTTCATTACTTGTTATGGAAAGTATAGATGATACAGGACCACAATGATCAGTCACTGCATAGTTAACTTTCACCTCACGCATTTTATGATTAGGTACTTGCAGAACAGCGGGATTGGTATTTGCTGCAGTGATAACAGGTGCAGTATGGTCTTCTGTAGCTAGCTCAAAATTGCAGGAAGCGCCGTTTCCAGCAGGGTCAGAAACAGTCAACATTACCTGTTGCGAACTTACACCCTGAAGGATAGTTCCTGCCGCCGGGGATTGGGTAATAGTAAGGGGTGCAGAACCTGCTACTCCATTATTGACAATAGCCAGGGCTGTAAAATCAGGCATTGCTACAGAACAAGCTGCATCCAACGTCAATACCTGTTGGCCAGGGCAGGTGATCGTTGGAGGCAGGGTAGAAGCTGTGTTGGTCGTGCTGCTTTCGTTTTGAAAACGATCCAGCGCAGTTACTACATAATAATAGTTTAGGCCGGGTTCAATATTCTTGTCAGTGAATGTTGGAGTTTCATTGGTGATAGCTACAATATTCGAAGCATTGGTAATGTCTACTACAGGATCTTCAGACCGGTACACAACATACTTCTTAGCTTTATCCAATTCATTATCAGTAAATGCCGGGGGCATCCAGTAGAGCACAACTGAATCAGAAGCATATTTTACGGCTGAAAGTGCAGTTGCTGCCATGGGTGGTGTATTATCTCTCCATGGCATCAAAGGTTGAAGCGCAGGCTTTTGGTAGAAACGCACACGCAAAGAATCACGGAAGTTCAATGTATTTGTTTTAAGGCTGGTGGAATTATAGATCGCCTGCCCATATATGTTTGGATAAGCTTCTTCCCTGTTCATACGAACCTGGTCAGGCACCTGGCTGCGGCTTGCCCAGCCTGTGGTGCCTACTTTATACCCTGCCATGCCGATATAGATATGCCGACCATTGGCCTGGTTATTCCACCAGGGTATCAGCACTTTATAGTCTGATCCTGATTGGCCGATATACCAGTAAACCTGTGGTTCGATATAATCTACCCATCCTTCCTCCAGCCATTTTTTTGAATCTGCAAAAACAGCACTGTAGTGCTGTAACGCACCGGCAGAAGTGGCGGAACCTATTTCAGGATTGCTACTGCTTCGATAGATGCCAGAAGGAGAAACACCAAATTTCATCCAGGGCTTAGTGGCGATCACCGTTTCATAAACCCTTTTGATCAGGAGGTTAACATTGTCTCTTCTCCAATCAGCTCTCCCCACACTGGTAGCAGGAAAGTTTCTTGGGTCGGCATTGTACGCCGCATCATCATTAAATGGTGCAGGAGGATAAAAATAATCGTCGAAATGAATACCGTCTATATCATAGCGGGTGACGATATCGGTTATCACATTCATGATATAATCCCTTACCTGTGTTAGTCCCGGGTTCAATGTAATGGTAGTTCCATTATTTAATAACCAATCCGGGTGCCTGTTGGCTACATGGTCCGGACTAAAAGTGGGCAACTTTGAAGCAGTTGCCACAGCACGGTAAGGATTGATCCAGGCATGAAGTTCCATACCTCTTTTATGAGCCTCATTCACAGCAAATTGCAATGGATCCCATGTAGCATCAGCCGGAGCCAATCCCTGTGTACCCGTGAGGTCCGATGACCATGGTTCAATGGAACTGGGGTAAAGCGCGTCACATTGGCTGCGCACCTGCAGGTATATGGTATTGATACCTGTTGCCTGGTGTTGATCCAAAAGGGAGATCAATGCAGCCCTTTGTGATGCCGGGGTTTGATTCTTGTTGGGCCAGTCGATACCGAGGTAACTGGCTATCCAGGCTCCCCGCATTTCTCTTTTCGGTTGGTTTTGGGTGTTGCCAGTTAAAAATAATAACAGGCAAAAGAAAGAAAGTAAATGTTTATTCATATGCAAGTAAGTTTCGGTTTTTGCGCAACCTAAGCACTAACATAATCTTAAATGCAGTAAATACCAGTAATTATTCGTGGAAAATTGCAATGAACCGCAGTTTTACGAAGTATAACTCCCTTCAGCATCAGCGTAAACATGTTACAATCTACAGCCCTGCATAAACATTCTCTGTGACTTCAGCCGGAACGCATTTATCTCCAATGATCAGAACAGGGAAATGAACAATAAGCGTAGTCCCTTTATGTAATTCACTTGCAATTTCAACGCTACCACCCAAAATGGCCGCACGGCTGCGAATATTCGTTAGCCCAATGCCGTTTGTCCTTTGGCTTGTATCGAAACCAACCCCATTATCTTTTATAAGCAGCCGCATTTGACCATCTTTTTGATCTAATCCAATGTGTACTATACCTGCTTTTGCGTATTTAATAATATTGGTCAGCTGCTCCTGGACGATCCGGTAAATGGTCAGGTGTAATTCGCTATCCATTTCTGAACAGTTTTCCAGGCCAATGCTAAGATTTACTTTCATTTGTGAAGCAGTTTCAATAGAGCCTGCCAGGTCATTTAAGGTCTCCCTGAAATTGATCTTGCCTAAAGAAGGGGCAGACAATTGCTTTGAAAGGCTACGGATCTCGTCGATGGTACGGTTAAGTAATACTGAACATTTGGAAAGTATCTCTCCACTATCTACTCTGCCATCCTTACAAAGTTCTAAATACAATTTTACAGTGGTCAGCACCTGGTTTACGTTATCATGTAATTCACTGCTTACCTTGGCCCGCTCGAGCTCCTGTCCTTTGATAGCTGCATAGGTTATTTTCCTGTTGTACAGGTCCCGCTCTGCATCGAGTTTTTTCTGAAGCAGGATCTTATCTGTAATATCATTTGCTATTCCCAGCAGCCGATTGACAGTACCATTTTCATCCACCAGGGGAATGACGCGGATCTCGCCATATTTTATTCCTGCCGGATGGGCCGCCTCTTCTACATAGTCAATGATCCTGCAGGTTCGTATCGATTCATTGTATTTTCCACGTACCAACTCGTGAGAAGATGCAGGCATTACAGCTTCAATAGGCCGGCCAATTACCTGTTCTTTCGACCATCCGGTAACCTTTGAAAAGGCCGTATTAATTCTATCAAATGTGAACCTGGAATTACCTTCCACTTTTATCAGCCACATTGGATCAATAGCTCCATTGAACATCTGTGACAACTGGTGCTCACTTGCCTGCAGGGAAATACTATTTTGCATTTGCAGGGTAACATCCTGTACCAATGACAGGATGTTGATGACCTGCTCTGCTTTATCTACCAGGGCTGAATTATACCACTGGCAATAGATCACAGATCCTGATGCAGTGTAGTTTCTATTTATGCCCTGGTTATGCAAGACCTTTCCGGAAGTAATTTCTTCAATGGTCTGGTTAACCTTGTTGGCATCTTCCACATAGACAATACTATCCAGCGAAAAGGGCTTATGTAAATAGGCATCAGGTTCCCAACCAAATATTTCCTGGGCCTTTTCCGAAGAGTAAATAATATCCAATTGCCTGTTCCATAAGATGATACCCAAAGAGGAATTTTCAAGGTGATAAGTCAAGCTAAGGTTATCAATGATCTCGTTCAAATGCGGCGCTGACATTGTAAGTATTTTGCTATTATCCTTTGTTATCCCTCAACATACACCATTGCTATAAGAAAAGGAAATGATGCATTTATTTTTTACCTGTTACCACTTTTACACGTCTTTTTTTTATTTACCATACCACGTACCATTTCCCATCCTTATCTTTTGCATAGTTCAAACCATTACTCATGGCATGAACCTCAACTCCATTTTTGTCAATAAAGGTTTTTTGTTCATACACCCGCACTCCGTTATTCTCCCTGGTCAGGTACACTACAAGGGCATTTAAGGTAGGTTGCACTTCGTGCAGCCATTGCTCATCACTTTCACGAACAAACGCCTGGCTCATACTTGTTGCTTTTTTATATCAACTATTTATTGAAAATATTATGCCCTTTGTTATACTAAGCACCTGAAGAACCAATTTAACTCATCATTTGACCAGCGATTGTTTGCAATAGACATCAAGAAAATTATGAAGCTCTTCGGGTGTTAATTACCTTTAATAAGGACAATGAAAGCAAAGACTTCACATTCCGGTGACAGCAACTGGCAGAAAAAACTGCATGATGTGATCTATGAATCCAACACTACCGCGGGAAAGGCTTTTGATGTGACCTTGCTCGTGGTCATATTGACAAGTATCCTGGTGGTTATGCTCGATAGTGTGAAACGCTACCATCTTCGATACGGAAGGCTGTTTGATATTCTGGAATGGAGCTTTACCATTCTTTTCACTATAGAATATATACTACGGCTTATCTGTATTAAAAGACCAATGCTTTATGTCCGTTCTTTCCTTGGCACTATTGACCTGTTGGCCATAATACCTTCTTACCTCAGCATTTTCTTTATAGGCGCCCAATCATTGTTGGTGTTGCGGGCACTACGACTGCTGCGGATATTCAGGATCTTCAAGCTTAATCATTTCTTAAGTGAAATGGATTTCCTGGGAAGTGCACTCAGGGCCAGTATGAAAAAGATCAGCATTTTCATGTTGGTGGTGTTGTCGCTGGTTATTATACTTGGTTCTGTCATGTACCTGGTAGAAAATGGAGAGAATGGTTTTGACAGCATACCTGACAGCATCTACTGGGCCATTGTTACTATTACAACTGTTGGCTATGGAGATATTTCGCCTGTTACCCCCATGGGCAAATTCATTGCTTCACTGATCATGTTCATTGGCTATGGCATCATTGCTGTACCTACCGGTATATTCACTGCCGAAGTGGCCATGGCGCGAAGAGAGGTAAATAAGGGATCAGAGGCTTGCCCCAATTGCGGCCGTGAAGGTCATGATAGCAATGCCCGCTATTGTAAATTTTGCGGATCAGCACTATAAAACAAAAGGTGAAGCCGTGCTTCACCTTTATAATGATCTTCCTGACTTTTATTCAAAACCCTTTCTTGTCTTTTGAAGGCATTGTTTCATTGAGCCACTTAAAGAACTCACGCTGCCATACAAGAGCATTTTGTCCGTTCAACACCCAATGGTTTTCATCAGGCAGGTACAGTAATTTGCTTTTGATACCCCTGATCTGTGCGGCCTGGAAAGCCTGCAATCCCTGTTCGATAGGCACCCTGTAATCTTTTCCACCCTGAACGATCATGATAGGTGTATTCCATTTATCAACATAGTTGATCGGGTTGAACTGGGAATAGGTTTTTTGCGCGGCAGCATTGTTTTTATCCCAATAAGGGCCACCCCAATCCCAGTTCACAAACCATAATTCTTCCGTAGTACCATACATGCTGCGCATATCAAAAATGCCGTCGTGGGCTATAAAGCTTTTAAAGCGGTTGTTGTGAATGCCTGCCAGCATGTAAACGGAATAACCTCCGTAAGAAGCTCCTACACAACCCAGGCGATCCTTGTCTACATACTTTTCCTTACTCACTGCATCTATGGCCGACAGGTAATCTTTCATAGCTTGCCCGCCATGATCCTTACTGATCTCTTCATTCCATTTGGTGCCATGTCCTGGCATGCCACGGCGGTTAGGCGCCACGACAATATATCCCTGGGAAGCCATCAACTGGAAGTTCCATCGAAAAGAATAAAATTGGGTCAGGGCTGATTGGGGACCACCCTGGCAATACAACAGGGTTGGGTATTTTTTGGCGGGATCAAAGCCTGGAGGGTACACTACCCATACCAGCATTTGTTTACCATCCGTAGTAGTAACGAATTTTCTCTCCGTCCTGCATTGGGCCAATGAATTATTCATGGAGTCATTCACATAGGTCAGTTGCTTCATATTGCCATTGCTGATGTCAACCGTGTACAGTTCTGCCGCATGATTGATATCTGTACGGGATACAATTAATGAGTTGCCTTTTTGCCCAACAATTCCTGTAATATCAAAATCCCCCTTAGTAACCTGTTGTATGCCGGGAAGTTTTTTGGTAAGACCCGTATAGTCTACTTTAAACAATTGCAATGTTCCATTGATAGGCGCCCAGAAAAACAAGTTCTTTCCATCTTCAGCCCAACGAAATCCTTCTACATTGATATCATCCCTGTGTTGCGTCAGGTTGATCACACCCGCAGGTGTAGTGGCAAGCAGGTCCTGTTTGTCTGCTTCATAACCTTCACGTTTCATGCTAAGCCAGGCCAATACCCCATTCTTATTGTAGGATGGGTTAATATCATAACCAGGGCGGTCAGCAGTCAGGTTCTTTGTTTTACCGGTTTCCATATCATATTCATACAAGTCCGTATTGGTGCTTACCGCATAGTCCTTACCATATTTTTTCTTGGTCACATAGACCACATGTTTGCCATCCGGGTTCCAAACATAATCCTCATCGCCACCGAAGGGTTTTTGAGGACTATCGAAGGGCTCCCCCGGCATCAGGTCTTTTTCCTCTGTTGGCTTTCCAACGGGCGCAACAAATACATGGTCGAAACTACCATCCTCCCAGGTATCCCAATGCCTGTTGTTCAGGTTATCAAAAACATAGGCATTGGATTGAGGCAGGTCAGGGTATATTTCGTTCCCCTTGATCTTTTTCACCTTCACCTCCTTGTTGGAAAGTATGTATATGCCATTGGGTGAAATGTTCTTATTTACCAACAAGCTATCTGCATTGGCCAGCTTTTCTGGTGTACCACCGGTGATGGGGATGCGGTATGTTTCCCTGCTATTTTTATTGGTTTCCACGTTGGGTGTACTGACACTATAAATAACATAGTTCCCATCTTTGGAAACGCCCAGGCCCGATACCCGGCCAAGTTTCCATAACAATTCAGGTGTCAGTAATTGAGTGGACGGGCCGGTTTGTGCCAATGTAACAATTGGAACCAGCCAGGTAATGATCCATGCGATTTTTCTATTCATACAGGCAATGTTTTAAGCATAGCTAAAGTACTACTAACTATCTGATGGAACCAATCTAGTCCGCACTGGTTACAGCGATCCGAAATAAATTCTATATCTCTTTATTTACTACGGTCAAATTTTATAGTACTAAAATTGAAACCACCTTTATCTGCATATACCCTGAGCGTTTGTTTGCCGGTAGCCAGGCTAATATTTTTAAACCAGTAAGTCTTCCATTGACCGGAACCACCTGTGACAGGAACCGTTTGCTTAGCGGCTGCAGCTTTATTATTTACCATAAGGCTTACTACACCCCCCGCTGAATCTGAAGAAACAGATAGTCCAATATTATAAGATCCCTTTTCTTTTACATCAATGGTATATTGTAGCCACTCACCATCCTCGATATGGTTGACATAATAGGTTTCATAATGTGAAGAATCCATGGCTATGTCAACACCGTCATTCCTGTAGGTACGGCCCCTGTTGCCCACACCTTTTATTCCTGACACTCTGTAATCTGCAGTATCCTTATCCCAATAGGCATATCCATTTTTACCAAGGTCATAATCCACTGCCTTGATCGTTGACCCATTTTTTATAGTGTTTTTAGTAAAAGGTAAGGTTATATTACTATGCGGCTGTCGCATCAATGCGTCTATTACATCCCTGTGCACCCTATTCGTACTTATCCTGGTATAAGTGGCTAGTTCCAGCAAACCACTATAGGCATTACTTTCGCCAGGCTTTTTTCCCTTTCCATTCCAATAATTGAGCACATCCTGGTAATTCAGGTTTGACCTTATCTGCAATGGGTTATTAGCTCCAAGCTTTTTCAAAGGCCACCATGCCCAGCCAATATGATTAGCCTCTAGTAAATTCACCGCCTGTGCATACCATACATTAGAGTTTTCACCAGTTTCACCCAACCATACCGGAACATTGTATTGGTCACGTGCGTCTAATAATTTCTGTATGGAAGCTTTGTCATTTTTATTCCAGTATTTATGAAAGCTAAGCACCATATTATCATCCCATGGCGGCAGCATGCCATTGTAATTGTTTCCCCAGCCATTGCCTTCTATAACGATGATGTGTTTTTTGTCCACTTCTCTTATCGCCTTTGTGATGTCAACCAGCAGCTTTTTCAAAGGCTCATTCCTGGTTTCCTTTAGTCCATTCCTATCGGCTGGATCTGTAAATCCGAAATTGGGTTCATTTAAAATATCATAAGCTCCTATCCATTGCTTGCCTGCATACCTCTGTGCCAGTTTTTTCCATAAGGCTATGGTTTTGCTCCTGTTGGCTTGACTATCCCAAAGAGAAGGAAGGGAGGGATCACGATCAGAAATGTTCAGGTCATTACCCTGTCCTCCCGGCGCTGCATGAAGGTCAAGGATCAAATAAATATGGTTGGCAGTGCACCAGGCCAGTAAACTATCTACCATTTCAAATCCTTTGGTAAGCCAGGTATTTTCTCCTGCCACTGGTTCCTTCTCTACGGGAAGCGTAAACAGGTTATAATGCATAGGCAGGCGAACAGAATTAAAGCCCCAAGCTTGTAATGAATCTATATCTGCTTTTGTTGTATGATTGGCCAGCCAGGTATCATAATACTCCTGTGTTGCTGCTGGGCCGATCAATGAATCTATCCTTTGCCGTATCCTGTATTGCTGTTGTCCTTCCGCTGATATTCCCAGCATATATCCTTCCTGCAACATCCAGCCACCTAGCCCGATGCCACGAAGCAATACATTCTGTCCTTTTTCATTGACAATATTTTTCCCTTGCGATTTTAAAAATCCCTGTGCAATCACAGGACTCTGAAGAACAATGAAGCTGCAAAGAATGAACACCGTAAGTTTTATAAAAATCCATCTCTTATTCATAACAATCGATTCAAATGAAGTTGAAGTAACAATGACCTGCTGTCTACCAAACATAGGTGGCAACAGCGTCTTTTTTTAATTGGGCAGCGATAGACTGCGACCTGTAGGTAACAGTAAATGCCTGGTCTTGTCCTGAAGTATTGGCAACCAGTAAAACCATTTTACCTGAAGGAGTTTTAAAGGCAACATTTTTCAGGCTATCGGATGCAGTTGAACCAATACGAACGGATCCTGCCGGAACAAATTTCGATACATGGGCTAATGCATAATACGCAAGGTTGCGGGTGACTTTGTTGCCATCAATGGTCACAGCTCCCTGGCACATACTGCAACCACCCCTGTCTGTAAATGGTTTGTTCTCCGGGTCGGCAGCCAGGTTCCATAACAAAACATTTTTGCACCAGTTGCGGCAGGCGCCAATGATCACCCTTTCAACCGGGTCGGCAATATGAAAACCATTGGCAGCTTCCGGCTGCACCACCATCTGTTCTGTAAAATAAATATGCTTGTCCGGATGTTGATTGTGCACTTCGGTCAGCGCTTCTATTTCACCTCCATACAAATGGAAACCCGAGCCATCAATATATTTCCGGGCAGCTTTATCATTTAAGATATCAATTGGATAATCAGGCC
Source organism: Flavisolibacter ginsengiterrae DSM 18136 (assembly GCF_059568575.1). Lineage (NCBI taxonomy): Bacteria > Pseudomonadati > Bacteroidota > Chitinophagia > Chitinophagales > Chitinophagaceae > Flavisolibacter > Flavisolibacter ginsengiterrae. The sequence goes on along the minus strand of NZ_JCANTR010000011.1, from coordinate 123,618 downwards.
TGTCGGCATTATGGTCATAGATAAGGATCTTTGTTTTAATGCCGGCTTTTTGAAAGGCAGGACCTAAATGGTCTTTTATAAAAATGGCTTCATCAGGCGCTGGTAGTAACAGGCTGGGATTATTACCCGGGTGCAAAGGTTCATTTTGAACCGTTATGGCATCAATAGTAATTCCCTCTTTTGCCATACCCTGTATATACAACACGAAATATTTAGCATACGCTGCATAATATTCAGGCTTCAATCTTCCACCCCTTGTGTCATGGTTGGTCTTCATCCAGGCAGGAGGTGACCATGGAGATCCGAGTATTTTGATTTTCGGAGCTATGGCCAGTATCTCTTTCAATACCGGGATCACATCTTTTTGATCCGGACCCAGGTCAAAATGTTTCATGGCCGTATCTGTTTCACCATCAGGCAGGTCGTCATAAGAGAAAACACGTTCATTCAGGTCCGAAGCTCCAATGCTCACCCTCAGGTAACTCACACCAATGTTATTACCCATTGTAGTGAATAGCTCAGACAATAATGCCTTGCGGCTTTGAGGAGACATTTTAATAATATGCTGCGCACTGCCCCCGGTAAGGGCAAAACCAAAACCATCCATGGTCTGAAACACCTCCTTATCATTCACCCTGATAACAGGCTTAATGGATCCTGCTTTCGCTGAAGCAACGATTGCCTTTTGCTGTTGCAATACAGCTGTATTATCAGGGTTGGTCAACCACCAGTTGACCGCTGCCTTTTGAGCAGTGGCATTTAATTGAATGAATGCCGTTGCATAAATAAGGATGGCAGTTCTATAAAGTTTGAGAGGAGCAAACATGCGAAATCATTTATTAGTGATCGGAACAGGACACAATGTAAAGACCATTTACAACATAGAACATGACAACCAGGAAAAGAAACAACCGTTTGAACAAACTCAAAGCATTTAAAATCCACAATTGTTCTCCCCATTCAGACCTTTAAATCCCCAATTCATACATTTTGTCATTTACAAAACTCTGAAAACCTTACAACTTTACGTAGATATACGAGTAAAAAGCAGGCTGTAGTGTTTGGCATATCTTTTTCTTTATTAGAAGTGATCTGTATTCCTTTCGTGAAAAAGAAATTGTGTCAGAGCATCGGAATTACAGAAAACTTTGTCTATCTTATTATCCAGTTCCATCCTCTGAATTCCGACCGGAATCCGTTACATATCCTACGATTGATTTTTTAGCCTTTCATCCTGAATTATTATACACATGAATCAATTACTGGACATAACGGGTCATTTTATTTACCTCGCCCTGAGCATCATTTTATTTCCCCTGATGGTCATATTGGATTGTTTTCTTGGCTTATGGATGTTTGCTAAATATTCAAAGAAGCTGGTTCGCCGTCTTTCCATCCGTGCCCGCCAGAAACAAAAACAGGATGTCTATCCGCTGGATCTTCGCAAGGCATTGGTTTACCTCCGCTCGAAATCAATGAATGTTCATGTAAATGGAAATTGATTAAAGTAAAAAGTATAAAGTATAAACTGGGGTTGAAAAGTTGACAGGTTGACTAGTTGACAAGAAGGCTACCTCCGGACATCCCCCAATAATCCATTCTAATCTTATCAATCTTAGTTCTCTCCATCATTTCTTGTTCTATTGTTCGACATTCCCATTCTTCGTACCTTCCATCAACAAAAATCCCCCTCTCCAAACTGCTCCTTATCCCCTGAATAGTTCAGCTTAAAGATGTATTCATTCTTAACCTCATAAACTATTCGTTATGGAAGAAACAATGACTCAAAACCAGGCATTGACCACCTCTCAAAAGAACATGCTTGATTTTTTCCAGACACATGATGTAAAATATGTTGCCGAAGACGGGGTGTACCGGAACCTTAGCACAGGTGAAACCTATACAGGCAGAGCCGAGGTAGGTGCCATGTTGCATTACATTTACCATGTAGCCTTCGATGCCAAAGCGGATATAAAGAATTACATCATTACGGAAGACAAGGCCCAGCTGGAAGCTATCATCCGTGGCAGGCATATCGGAGAATTCATGGGTATAGCTCCCACTAACAGGGAAGTCAATTTTCCTGTCTGTGTAAGTTATGACCTGAAGGATGGATTGATCAAGGAAGCCCGCATCTATATGGCCAGTGATGTATTGATGCAGCAGCTTGGCGCTCCTTCTTCATCTTCCAGGCAAAAGACCACCTTCCTGGTAAGGGACATCTTCAGGCTCAAATTCGGCCATTTCCGCGAAGCCAAAAAACTGCTTGATGAGGCCAAAAGCAAACAGATGATGCCTGAGGCACAAAATATGAGGATACTCACTGACTTTACTGGTGATTCCTACCGCCTGATTATGGAGGAAGGTTTTGAGCACCTGGCTGATTATGAACTTTCACTAAGCAGCAGTATGCATGCAGAAGAATGGAAGAAATGGTACGAAGAATTTAAACCCCATGTAGAAAGCAGCCACAGGGAAATACTGAAACAAATCAGTTAGCACACAAGGTGCTTACATATTTCACTTGATAAAGTAAACAACAGCTCCATTATAAGTGAGCTGTTGTTTTATAAGCACTGGTAAGGAATGACAGTGGCTTAACTAAAAAATTGCGCAACATTTAAACAGCACGAAGGCTAAAATTAATTCTAAATGCTTAACCTATGTTTAAGGTTAATTAATGATTAACCAAAACATCTTTGGTAGGAAAAAGTGATAGTCCGTTTCGAAAAAGATTTTTTATCTGTTATTCTTCCTGGTATTGTGTTCCAACCAATAAACGATGTCATTGTAGTTGTATTTGCCTGAGGCTATATGTATTACAACTTATATTTCTCTTCTTGAGTAGCAGTTATATCAAGGCCATATTCAATTAATAATATTCTCATAAGTACATATCCAGTTCTTTTGTTTCCATCAACAAAAGGATGATTTATAAGAATGCTTTCAATAAGTGCAGATGCCTTTTGTATTGCAGTTGTATAAAGTTCTTTGCCATCAAATGTTGAGTAAGGTCTCGAAATAGCAAATGATAACGTCCCATTATCCCTGATTCCATGGCTGCCTCCAAATTGATCTATTTAAATTTTATGAATTTGCTCTACCTCACTAAGACTTATCATTGGACAAGTTTCTCAAGGAGTTCCTTATCCTCAACTAGAATTCTTTGTAACACATCAGAATTATGAGTGGCTGAATTTTTCTTTTCCTCCAGCTGTTTTAAAAAAGAAAGCAATTCTTCCAGCGCATTACTGGAGAACTTGTCCAGAACCTGGTTTATTTCATATTTGATTTCATCCTTGGACATACATTAATTTGTAAACTTAAAATTAATGACTTATGTGAGGTTTTTGATATCTACTAACATGAAGCTTTGCGTTTTGAAGGCATTTTATCTCCGGCCTACTACCCTAGGTTCAGTTTATTTTTATTTAGAGGTTGCATTATATAGAGCTTTAAATTATGCATTGCTTTTATTGCGGTAATACATATTCTTATTTTCAAAGGCAAGCACGGTAAGAATTCCCAGGGTATAAGCCACAAAATCTTCCCATTCAAAACCATATCCAATAACAGTTCTGGCAACTATGTTGTTTTCGAGTCCAAGCCTGTTTACAATATGAAAATATTGAAGTGTTTCTATGAGGAAGGAGAACAAGAGTACACCAAGGGCAACTTTCCACACTGAAGCTTTTAAAACAGTTCTAACTGCACAGTATATCAAAATAACCACAAGATAATCGCCTACATAAGGCCTCACAAAAGAATCCCTGGCAAAAACTGCAATTACAACTTCAATTACAAAAAGGAGGAAGGCGAGAAAAAAATATTTTTTGTCAAATGTGAACATATTGCGGCTGGAAATTAAGGTTCGTAAAATGGTTTTCAGGAACAAATTATAATTGGCCCTATAGGAAACGTTTCCATACTTAGGTATTCGTGAACCTTAGAAGATAATTTTGTTAGTTCCGTGTAGGTATTGTTTATTGAAGAAAGAACAAAAACAGTGAAGGTATATTTTTCAAAATTTTGTTGATGCTGAAGATTCTTGTCAAAAGTTAACAATGCATGGAAGCCATTTTCTACCATAAGCTCCAATAGTTTTCCATTGTTGATGCCATTCCACCCTTTATCTCTTACGGTGAATATTTCATGGTCTGCAAAGTCTTTCTTGAGCCGCTTAGGCAAATTTTCGTCAAGCAGCAATCTCATACAACTTTGCAATGTTTTTAGAGGTCAAAAGCTTATTGGCAATTTCAAGTGTTGTAATTGCCTGCTCTTTGGTAACCGTGGGAAAATCCTCCAAAAATTCTTCAAGGGACACTCCTGCTTCTAAATGATCAAACAGTGTCTCAACAGGAACACGAGTTCCCTTGAATACTGGTTGTCCTCCTAATATCTCCGGGTCAATAGTAATGAGGTCTTTTAGTTCCATATCTTAAAGTTACAAAATGTCAAATTGAGGAAATATACTTAAGCATGAGCCAAACGGACATTTCTATTGCTGGCTTTCTAACTGCCTTCATGGCAGCTAATCTCTAAGAATCATCCATTCTACAAGTCTAACAACAATATGCTTACTACCTGTCACCTGGCGGCCTACTCCCTATCAACGCCCTGTCATCCCCCTATCTACGGTATACATAGTGCGTGGTGATCACGCAGTATCTATACTTCAGATAGGTAGTAGATAGGGGGCAGCTATACTGTTGGTAGATAGAAGGTAGCAACTAGCTGAGGCATGGTTATAAGGAAACATTCCCTGTTTCCTGGAAAATCTTTTTGCTGGGGTAGCCGTAAAATGCAAAAATGACAGATGGTGTTCCTGGGCTTAAAAGCTTTTTGCAGTTGCAGGGTTGGCCGTATCATTTTTCAAGGTCTTACCGCTACGGGTGCCGAGGTGCTGCCCATTCTCCACTACTAGTTGCCCGTTTACAATAACATAGGTAAAGCCCACTGAGTAGGCATGCGGCTGTTCGTAGGTGGAAAGATCTTTCACCTGTTTTTCATCAAACACCAGGATGTCGGCAGCCATACCTTCTTTAAGAATGCCCCTGTCTTTTAACCCAAACTTCTGGGCGGGCAGGGAAGTCATACGGCGGACGGCTTCTTCCAGCGAAAGGACCTTTTCATCGCGGACATATTTATTTAATATCCGGGCATTGGTGCCATAACCCCTGGGGTGTGGGGCCCCCTGGTTGAAGATGCGAATGGATGCATCGGAAGCAAACATATTAAAAGGGTATTGCATGATCCTTTTCACATCTTCATCAGACATGCCATGGAACACCATCCCGGCACCGCCGGCATCCATCATATCCATCACGGTTTCTGCCTCCTGCTTGATCTTGTGTTTCCTGCCCTTCAGGCGATTGATCTCTTCGATGTTTTTCCCATTGTAAGTAGTATCTGCTTTGAAATAGGCTACATAGGCATAACTGAGGTGTTTGAGCTTGCGCTTTCTCAGCTTTCCTTTAATATATTGATATACATATTCCCTCACTTCGGGTCGTTGAAGTCTTGCCTTGATAGAGTCAGCACCATCAGCCAGTAATTCATCGGGCAATAGGGTGCTTAAGGAAGTGCTGCTGGCCGTATAGGGATACTGGTCGATGGTGACATCAATACCCTCTTCCCTTGCTTTAACGATCATGGCCACTGTTTCTTTACTCCTGCCCCAGTTTTGCTGGCCACTGAGTTTAAAATGCGAGATTTCCACCGGCATTTGCGCCTCCCTGCCTATCAGCAGTGCTTCATCAATCGCTTGTGTTACACTATCTCCTTCATCACGCATATGAGAGGCATAAACACCTTTGTAATGGGCAGCCACTTTGGCCAACCTTACTATTTCATCCGTTCCGGCATAGGTCCCGGGAATATAAATAAGACCCGTACTCAAACCTACAGCTCCATCCTTCATAGCCTGGTCAACGATGCCTTCCATACGCTGCATTTCTTCTTCGGTAGGTTTCCGGTTGGCCGTTCCCATTACCGCCTTCCGCACATCATTATGACCGATAAGTGTGGCTACATTGATGGAAAGACCTACAGAGTCCAGTTGCTCAAAATATCTTTTGATATCTACACGGGAAGCCCCGCAATTGCCCGTAACTACGGTGGTAACACCGTCCATGATAAAATTGTTGGCTGTAGGGTTTTTCTGTTCATCTCCTTCTATATGCGTATGCACATCTATAAAGCCGGGACTAATGATCTTATTAGCCGCATCGATAGTTTTGGCTGCAGTGATGCCTGCACAATTTCCCAGCTTCAGGATCTTTCCGTTTTTTATGGCAACATCTCCATACCTCCACGAATTGCCGGTGCCATCCAGGATGCGGCCATTCTTTATAACTATATCAGCAGTTTCCTGTGCAGATGTGTTAAAAGAAATGAACAGTAAAAAGAGAAAGGAGCAAAAAATTTTCATGCCTTAAAGTTATTGTAAGCCATCCGCGATGAAGGAAAGCAATGTTTTCATTGTGCCAAGCACAAATCAATTAATTTGGAATCTCAAAGACCTAAGATATGAAGCCTGTCTTATTCCTGCTTATCGCCTTACTGCTTTTTACCATTTCTTTTTCTCAACCCAATTATAAGCCTCCATTTTTTGAAGACAGTAACAGGGTAAACAAAGTAAAAAGCACAGAGGCTGTTATTGATGCACTGTATCAACAGCAGGCGCAGAAAAATCATTTCCCGGGAATGGTGTATGGAGTGATGGTGGACGGGAAGCTGGTATATACAGGAAGCTATGGTTACGCAAACATTGAAAAGAAGCTCCCTGCATCCAATACATCCTGCTTCAGGATCGCTTCCATGAGTAAAAGTTTTACAGCAATGGCTATCCTGCAGTTGAGGGATGCGGGCAAATTAAGCCTTGACGATGCTGCATGGAAATATATTCCGGAGATGAAAAATATTAAATACCTCACTACTGATGCACCTGCCATTACCATCCGCCAATTGCTTACGCATGCAGCGGGATTTCCCGAAGACAATCCATGGGGTGACAGGCAACTGGCGGATACGGATAAGGACCTGTTGCAAACCATTGCAAAGGTTTCTTTCTCCAATGTGCCAGGTATTGCCTATGAATACAGCAATCTTGGTTTTGCATTGCTGGGCAAGATCATTACCAATGTGACTAAAACCCCTTATCAGCAATACATCACCGAACATATATTCAGGCCACTGGGCATGACACATACTTATTATGAATATACCAGGGTGCCGGACTCTTTATTAGTGCACGGGTACCGATGGGAGAATAATAAATGGAAAGAAGAAGCGCTATTGCATGATGGATCTTATGGAGCCATGGGAGGCATTATCACCACTATTGAAGATTTTGCCAGGTATATGGAATTACACCTTTCTGCATGGCCATCCAGGAACGGTGCGGAAAACAAGATCTTAAAAAGAAGCTCCCTGCGCGAAATGCAAAAAGCTGCCAACTTTAGCAGCCTGAATGCACAATTCAAATATGCCAGCGGGCGCAGTTGTCCCACAGCCGCCGCCTATGCCTACGGACTACGCTGGCTTACAGATTGTGATAACAGGATATTTACAGGCCATACAGGTGGCTTACCGGGTTTTGGCAGCAACTGGACCATCATGCCTGATTATGGAATTGGGGTAGTGTGTTTTGGAAATGTAACCTATGCACCGACGGCAGTTTTCAACTTATCCATATTAGATACCCTCGTTAAATTGGCTGGCTTGAAAAAAAGAACCACACCTCCTTCCGGCATTTTAGAACAGCGGAAACAAGAGCTGGTGAAACTTTTACCAGGCTGGAACAATGCCAAACAACCAGGCATTTTTGCAGAAAACTTTTTTGCCGATTATTCACTGGATGCACTTAAAAAAGAATCAGTTAGTCTTTATGAGAAAGCTGGTAAAATAACATCCGTTGAACAACTGGTACCTGATAATAATTTAAGGGGTAGCTTTATTTTAAAAGGTGAAAAAGCAAACCTCAGGGTAAGCTTTACCCTGACCCCTGAAAGTCCTGCCTTGATCCAGGAATACCACATTACTGAAATACCAAAATGATCACCAGTTCCTGCCTAATGCTGTATTACAAATAGCTCAGCCACCACTGCCTGTGTGTTTGCTTATAGTTGCTAAACCATTTGCACACAGGGTATAGGGAAAGCACCACAAACATCCATACAGCATAGACCACCCAAAGGGAATAGCCTTCACCGGGAATGATAAAATTGGGGAAGCCCCTGGAGATACCGGACATTCCCTCTGCAACACTATGTCCGCGGGCCAGGAAAAACAAAGCACTTATGGTATGTATCAGGAAGAAATGAAGCACATAATAAAAAAAGGGCACCCTGCCATAAACCGTGATAAATCGGGTGAGGCCGTTTTTGACAGTTCCAGCCCAGGCCACAAATAGAATGGCGGGACCAATGGTCATGCACATATACAACAGGGAAGGCGGATATTTATGCGTATCGATAAAAGAGAATAAAGTAAAAAGCTGGTTCTTTTGCACTGTCCATGGTTCCGGATTCCCATAAATATTAATAGTTCTCAGGGCAATGAACAACAGAATGATGCCTGTGCCCAATAGGGTCAAAACTTTCCTTCGTTGTGCTCCCTCATAACTGGTAAATAGCTTGCCAAAACAATAACCCAGCATCATTAAACCTGACCAGGACAGGAAAGGGTATAAGACAAGCACAACATGATTTCCCCAAAGAGGAAAACTGCCGAAGTGATGTAGAAGGGAATAGGCAGGGCTATAAGGAGGCGCATGCTTTGCCTCGTAAAAATCAAGAAGGTTATGACCCAACACTATGATCAGTCCCAGTGCAAAGATCATTTGAAAGGGCAGCCAGATGACCAGGCCAAGAATGATCATACTGATGCCGATGGCCCATATGGTTTGCAGACCTATCAAAGTATAACCCGGATCGAAAGTAAATGATAGGTTAACTATAAAGATCTCTACCAGCACCAACCAGAATCCCCTTGTGATCAAAAAGGCGCTCAGTTCTTTCGTGCTTTTGCGCATATGCTGGAACCATCCGGAAGTTCCGGCCAGGAAAACAAATACCGGCGCACAATAATGGGTGATCCAACGGGTAAGGAACAGGGCAGGCGTAGTAGTAGCCATATTTAACGGATCGTCGCTAAAGCCTGTGACATGAATAAAATCCCTGACATGATCAAGTGCCATGATGATCATTACAAAACCACGCAGCAGGTCAATAGATTCAATTCTGTAGGATAACCGCTTTAAGGGAATAGTGGTTTGCGAAAGAGGTGCAGCCAGTACCTGTTCCATACAATAAGTTTAGTTAATAAGTTTTATTGGTTGCTTTTACTAAGGTGATAGATTTTATGGTAGTGCTTATAAAGGGAGTCGGAAGTCTTAAATAAATCTACAACTATTTTATAAGAAGAAATTATTGAAATCCATAATTCGTTAAACCGCTTGTTTTATCCACCTGACGGTAATCATAATAATATTCCTATGTCTTAAATAGCTTAGAAAAAATTACTTCACCATGAAAAAGAATATGGCTGTTTTGGACAGGTTGCTCCGCCTGGTAATAGCTATTGTACTGATTATAGTTTTACTCACACAGGGATTTGCCTCACCATGGAATTACCTGGTCATAGCATTCTCCTTATTATTTATCATTACGGCTATTACCGGTAGTTGCCCTGCTTATTCTTTGTTGCATATTGATACCCGGCAGTTCAAGGAAAGCCCCTTATCCTACAAAGACAAAAGAGCATAGTTATTATTTGCTGCTTTCACCAACAAACCATTGCTCCTTATTTCTGAAGAGGACATTGAAGGTAGTAAGGGAGCCATAGATACGGGTAATGTATTGCTGCAGGTTAACCTTGTCTTCATCTGTCAATACCCTGTGGGCATTGATCTGTTGTTCCATGACCCGCACCCTGTCGCGCAACATCACTATTTTATGAAAAAAGTCTTCGATGGGAACCTCTTTAGCCTTTAATGATTTGTCGGCTGGCTGAAGGATCATGGTGCCTTTCTGCCACCGCTCACCAAGCGGCACTACTTCTGAAATACCACCCCAGAGCCTCAGTATTTTCAATAACGACTTCTCCACGTCAGAATGTGTTTCTATTTCCTCCGTTACATTCTCAGGGATGATCTCTTCCAGGTGAATATCATCTTTATCAATCTCTTTGATACCATGGTAAATAAATGAGATGAGGTAGGTGGCAAAGCGAATACCTACTATTACCCCGGGCCCATGCTGCGTATGTTGCAGGCGCGTGCCAATGCCTAATGTTAGCTGGTCCATATCCAAATGCTTTATCGGTTTTGTATGGTTAAAAAACTTTGGTTCGAAATTAATGATCAATTATTGCAATGCAGTCAGGGTGGGGGATCTTCCTTCCTGGCAGGCCTTGAACACCCTGATAAAATTGCCACCAAGTATCTTATTTATATCCCCTTTTTTATAGCCTCTTTTCAACAGTTCCCTGGTTACCAGGGGGAATGAGGTTACATCGTCCAGTTGTTGAGGGGAAGAAGAAATGCCATCAAAATCAGATCCTATACCCACGTGGTCCACGCCCGCCAGCTTCACTATATAGTCAAGGTGATCCAATAAAATAGACAAAGGTGGTCTCAATTCATTAGCCTCAGCAGGATATTCTTTAGCCATCCATTCCTCTATGCTATAAGAGGCCCATTTAAGATTTTTGAGTGAATCTATTTCGTGTTGATGCCTGGCATTGAATTGCTTTTGCCGTGTTGTATAATTACTATCCAAAAAGCCTGAATAAAAATTCAGGTCTATTACCCCGTCCTTCTTTGCAATGGCAAGGATCTGTTCATCATTCAGATTACGCGGCACAGGGCAAAGCGCATACACACTGCTGTGAGAAGCGATCACAGGCCTGGTGGAAGTGTTGATGGCATCCCAAAAAGTTTGAATGCCTACATGTGAAAGATCTACCATCATCCCCAGCTCATTCATTCTGCGTACCACCTGCCTTCCAAATGGTGTTAATCCTCTTTGAGTTCCGGGTACCATAGTGCTTTCATCTGCAGCTGAACTGGCCCAGGATGTAGAGTTATTCCAGGTGAGGGTCATATACCTGGCGCCTTTTTTATAGAGGCTGTCCAGGTAAGCTATATTATCCTCTATCATATGTCCGCCTTCCACGCCTATCATACACCCCAGTTTATGTTGACGAACGGCAGCATTTAATTGGAGAGGATCTGTCACCATCATCATCCTTCCCGGGTTGCGTCTGACAATAGCATACAAAGAATCGATCTCAATATTGGCAAATTTGAATGCCGTATCCTTACCAAATTTTTCATCGCAAAAAATAGAGAACACCTGTATGTCTACACCACCTTTTTTGAACCTGGCAATATCGCATTGTGCTTTCCGGGTAAGGTCCTGTTCAATGTTCATTCCTTTCATGGTAACTGAAGACAACACATCGTTATGTGTGTCAACCAGGACTGCATCCTTATGTATTTTTTTATAAGACTGGCAGGATGAAAACAGGGAGAGAATAACTATTGCAAATAGATAAAAGCGCAGCATATCTAGAATTATCCCATCAATTTAGGTAATTCTGAGGAGGGCTTAAAAGGTTTTGGACCGGCTATACTCCTCCCCCGACTTCTTGATATAGTATTGAAAGTCGTATTCAGAACTATACAGTGCGAATTCATAGGAAGGCCTGTATATCAACATAAACTTGTCAAGATCTGCATCCCCCAGTTGGGTTAGCCTGCGCACCAGTGGCTTATTGAATTTATGGTCGACAAACTTTTGCCGTTCCTGTTCCAATAATCTTTCCCTGAATTTTTCCATTGACCTGTTCTTACGAAACTGGAATACACGAATGACCTCATCAAGATCAATTCCCACTCCCGAACTGCTGATAGAGGTCATATCTGCAATATTGGGTCTTTTGAAATTAAAACCTTTCGCATAGTCCCTCCGGTTTTGCAATGAATCTTCCTTATACACGTGGGTGCGCACCCTTACTTCCTGCATGACATTCATTTTTAGCCTCAATGCAATATCAAACCGGGTAAGATCTGCGATTTTCAGGATAGGGTATTTAGGTGTAGGCTTTCCCAGGAAAGAGAACCATATTGAATCCCTGTCACTCACATCCAGTTGATACCGGCCCATAGAGTCTGTGACAGTACCCTTTCCATTGGTGCTTAAAACCGTTACTGATTCTATGGGATAAATCCTGGAACTGTCATATACAGTTCCCTTCACTTTATATTGAGCCTGTACGGAAGAAAAAACCAGGACAAGAAAGGCAGCCAGTAAGAATTTTATGTACAGGTATCTGTTTTCCAATAAAAGCTTTGAAGCAAGTAACAAAACAAAATGTAAAAGCAATGGTAAAAGAACAAACTGAATTGTATTATTTTGGCCGGCTCAAGCTATTCTTATGCATATCAATTATGAATTCAAGGCTAAAGTGGATAATTCTTCTGAGCTGGAAGCGGCTTTGACAAAACGCTCACCTCTCTTTGCCGGGGAAGACCACCAGGTGGATACCTATTTTAATGTTCCCAATGGTAGATTAAAACTCAGGGAAGGAAATATTGAAAATGCCCTGATACATTATGAAAGGATCAACACCGCGGGGGCAAAACAATCTAATGTGCTATTGTATCAACATCAATCGGATGCATCGCTGAAACAGATCTTGATCACAGCACTTGGTGTGAAGGCTATTGTAAACAAAAAAAGAAAAATCTACTTTATCGGCAATGTGAAATTTCATTTCGACACAGTGAAAGAACTGGGAACATTTGTGGAAGTGGAGGCAATTGATAAAGATGGGTCTGTTGGTTTGGAAACATTGAAGCGCCAATGCGCTGAATACAGCTCTTTATTCGGTTTAGAAGAATCCCAATTTATAGCAGAGTCTTATAGCGACATGGTATTGGCAAAAAAATCCTCAACTGCATAAGATATAATATTTCCCAACCTTATAATTCACTGAACCTGTATGGGTTATTAAAGGAGAAATTTCTGGCATACCTTTTTGAGTAATGGTATAAACGCCGGATATGGAAAAGAACGTCTTTAAAGCTAATGAACCGGAAATTAAGAAGACCAGAGTGGAAGGAATTCAAATAGATAGACCATTCACAGAAGAAACAAAACATGTCAACGGCAATTATGCCGACCCTGATGAAGATGATGATGATGATGAAGAAGGAGAGGATGATTTGGTACTCGGCGATGAAGATGAAGTGGAAGGCGATGAGGTGGAGTATGAAGTAGAGTTAGATGATGCGGATCCTGATGAAGATGACATTGACGAGGATGATTTGATCATTGATACAGATGATGATATCGATGAAGATGAGGACGAGGATGACCTGTGAAAACGCAGTCTCGTGTTTAAAGAGCAATGAATAGAGCTTCATTGCTCTTTATTTTTTTAGCATCGCTATCAACCTTTTTGCATCAGCTGGTGCATAGCTGAAAATATCATTATTGAAATAAGCCCAAACATTGTGATCTTCTGCCTGCCAGCCCCTGAATTTTTCTGCAAAGGACATGAGGGTTTCATTAGAATAGGAAGAAGCATATAATTCTGCCGGTCCGTGAAAACGAACATATACATCCTGGGCTGTTACCATTTCTGAATAGGGAAAACGATCACCCGATTGGGAGATGACAAAACCGATATTATACTTTGACATTAAGGTTAGGCTTACTTCTTCCAGCCAGGTTGAATGCCTTACTTCCATCACGAAACGATAGTCTCTGTAAATCGTGGCCAGGAGTTTATAGAAATATTCAGCCACGTCGTAATTGAAATGCAGGTAGGACGGCAACTGGATCAATACCGGCCCCATCCTGTTCTTCATAGGCTCAAATACAGCGAAGAACCTTTCGAGTGGTTCTTCCGGGCTCCTTAATTTTTTCATATGAGACAGGAACCGGCTCATTTTAGGACAGAATACAAAATCCTGTGGAACCTGGCTTATCCAGCTTTGAACAGTTTCAATAGTTGGTATGCGGTAAAAGCTGCTGTTTATTTCAGTGGTATTGAAGTCATTGGTATAAAAGGATAGCCATTGGCGGGCGGGCAGGTTTGGCGGGTAATATATTCCCTTCCAATGTTTATAACTCCAGCCTGATGTGCCTATATGAATGCTACCTGCCATAATTCATTGATTAGAGCTGGTTTAAAAGTCCTCTTGATTGACTGTTTTCTACCCTCCTGCACTGAACGGGCCATACCCAAAGTTTTCTTAAAGAAATATGCCACACAACTTTATGGCAGGCTATTTCGTCTTTATTTCTGTTGTGTAAAAAAGCACAGCGCTTTTGAAGAATGAAAAAGTTGTTTTTCAAAAATGAAGTGAAGTATTTACCTCTTGAGGAAAAACCTTCACCTTCTTTAGTTCAATGTCTTGTCCTTGATGCCATTGGAAGTGCTGTGATCCTTATTCCGGTACTGGGAGAGTTGATCTGGGCCCCCATTTCCGCTTTCCTGTTCTGGCGCATGTTTGGTTTCCGGAAAGGCTTTTTGGGAGGTGTTTTTAGCTTTATCGAGGAGTTGATACCCGGGCTGGATTTTATCCCAACCTTTACTATCATGTGGGTCATTCAATATGCCAGGAGGAAAAAATCAATCCTTTCCATAAGCCCTGTCAGGTAATCACTTTCACAAGGTTCAAATCATTGTCAATAACCAAGAATTGCGCTGCATACCCCGGCGCAATTTTACCATATTTCCCATCGATCTTTAGCGCCAGTGCTGGATAAAGACTGCACATTTTCAATGCCTCGTCTTCATCAATACCAGCTTTTTTCACCAGGTTTCGGAATGCTGTGAACATACTGATAGCAGAGCCACTCAGCGTGCCATTGCACTCATATTTTTCTCCAGCCCTGAAGTGTTGGTAAGGACCCGCGTTTGTATCTGTCACGGCGTCTGTTATAGCAAACAACCGTTGCTGCATCACTTTTTTAGCTATGGCAATAGCCGCATAATTCACATGGTAGCCATCGGGGATGATACTTGACATTACGCCACTATGCTGCATGGCAGCACCTACCAGCCCGGGTTCCCTGTGATGAAGAGCACTCATGGCATTATATAAATGTGTGACCGTAGAAATGCCGGCATCAAACTTTTCCATGGCCTGTGCATAGCTGGTATTGCTATGACCGGCAGAAAGGATGATGTTGTAACCGAGCATTAGTTCAATAAGTTCATTACTGATAATTTCAGGCGCTACTGTTATCATGGTGATAACGCCTTTGCCATACTCCAGCAGGTCTTTAACTTCTACCCTGGCAGGTGGGTGTATTAGTTCCTGAATATGGGCACCACGCTTTGCTTCATTCAGCCAGGGGCCTTCAAGGTGGAGCCCGATCACTCCCTGTCCGCCATCATTCCAATAAGCCCGCACCGCATCAATACATTGCTTGAATACTTCGATGGTGTTGGTGGCTATGGTGGGTTGAAAACAGCAGGTTCCCTGATTTAGGAACTCCCTGTGCATGGTTTCGAGTGTTGACTTATTGCTATAAAGAGAAAAAAGTTTACCTGCTGCTCCATATACCTGCACGTCCACAAAAGCAGGTATGATACGATGTTGGTGAAATTGTGTGCATGGGATGGAATCCGGAAGCTCTGACAATGGGAGTACAGCTTCAATATGGCCATCTTGTATAAGGATCGCCTGCTCTGTTATCCAGTTATTGCCATTAAATATTTTACCCGCACTGAACGCCTTTTGCATGGTTAAAATTAATGCTATCCTGACTTGAGCATGATATTTTGCATTCCGGCAAATATGGACTTCCAGATCACGCCGAAGAATGCCTGCGTAGTAAGCCTGTAGTATTGTACGTGTGTGGCCACTCTTTCAGGCTGGCCTGGTATGGGGTTATCATGCCAGAGCACATATTTATTCAAAAGGTTGGTAATAAATTTCCGGGTGACAGTTGCACCTGTCTTTTCGTCCGTTTTATTTAAGACTACTGAAAGATCTGAATACTGCATTTTTACGTCTGACCATGCATTATAGTTGTCGGCCGTAAGTTTAAATTCAAGGTGCTTCACCTGCAAAGAGGTCAATTTTGTATTGGCCATGGGTATGGCGATCCTGTTGATCTGCGCCGCGCTGATATTGTCAACTGCACCCTGCATATCAAACCTGCCATTGGTAGAATCAAGGTAAAACTTAAAGCCAACCGATATAGGACTGCCCTGCAAAATGGTGCCCTTTGCCACAAGTGTGCATATATTATCCTTTAAAATGTTCTCCGGTATATTCGTAGCATTCTTAACCAGCAGGTCCACATGGTCAAGGTTCAATGTTCCTTCTTCACCTGTAATTCCATTTTTTTCTGTGTACGCGACATCGGCACCTGAGGCCCAAATATTTTTGATGTCAATAGGACTGTCGGTCTTGAGTAGTTTCTGATGAGGGTAGGAGCCAATCTTGCTGCTAAATTTTTTCTCCTGGCCTTTATCCAGGTAAACTGATAGTTTGGGTTGAAGCAGTACCACGCTATCCGCAATGATAATATTATCGTGGATGAAATAGTTGAAGCGCAAGCCAGTGAACCTTGCCTTGTCAACTGTCATATAGTACAAGCTGGCCTGCACACCATAATACTGATAAAAGTCTTCTTTTTTTAAGGTAGGCTGAATCTTGAAGCTGTCGATCTCAATAGTTTTCTCTTTAGAAGAAAATGTTAACCACTCCGCTTTCATCTTATAGGAAGAATCGGCTGTCCTGTATTTCAGGTCATGCACTTTCAGGTAGATCTCTTCAGCAAAGCCAATCCTGTTGGTATCGACAGAGGCAAGACTGTCGATCCTTAACTGGTCGGCATGCGCATCTATCCTGTCAAATTGCAGCTTCACAGATTCAGAAGTGTCAGCATTTTTATACAACATCTTTAATCCATCCAGCCTGATTCGATCAATGGTAATTTGTGCTATGGATGGTTGAATAGCTTTCCACAAGGGTGGTTTGCTGGTTTGGACCTTGTGCTGGTGCAAATGCCTGGAAAGCTTAATATCGGCTTCTTTAGAACCTATTTCCTGAATAGATATTTTTTTACCAACCAATAAAGAGAACACACTAACACCCCTTATATAACCCTTGCCCAATTTTAATTCCATGGTGAGCGGTGGCAGGTCCTGCTTTGCCTCCAACATTTTATAGTGATTACTATCTATTTGTATCTGTAGATTTTCAACCTCAATATTACCGCCAAAGAAATTGGCGTTTAGGTTGCCCAGGCTGTAGGTATATAGACTATCAGAGCCCTGGATGATCAATGTATGTAACTTTTTACGAAGAGTGGGCTCCACAAAAATATTAACCGCCACCAGGGACAGTAGAAAAAACACTAATAAAATGACTGCAGCAATACCAATAAACTTTTTAGCGGTGCGCTTATCAATGACCGGCATACATAAAGGGTTAAAAAACACATGCCAGTGGAGAAGCAAACAAATGTAGAGACTGGAATTATAGTGGAGTCAGGCATTAACCGGTGACAAAACGGTAGCCGATCCCCTTTATGGTAATGATTTCTATCCCCGGATCATTTTTGAGATAGTTCCTGATCTTGGTAATGTATACATCCAGATTGCGGCTGTTAAAGAAAGAATCGCTGCCCCATAATAGAGTAAGGATCTCGCTGCGTTCTACTATCTTATCCCTGTTTTCATATAACAACCGCAATAATTCACTTTCGCGGTAAGAAAGCTTGCGCTGCTCAAAAGGACTATTGAGTGTTTGCCTCAGAATGTTGAAAGTATACTGACCGATAGTTACCTCCTCCTGTTCAGGCAAAGGTTCTTCTTTTGTCTTCAGCACATTCTCGATACGCACAATCAGTTCCTCGATGCTAAACGGCTTACGGATATAATCATTGCCTCCTAATTTAAAACCATTGATCACATCTGAAGGCTGGGATTTAGCACTTAAAAAAATAATGGGGACCAGTGCATCCTTCTCCCGTATTTCATCGGCTATAGAAAAGCCATCCTTGTTGGGGAGCATAATATCCAAAACACAAACATCAGGCTTTTCATCTGTAAACTTTTGAAGGGCATTGCCACCATCGCTTTCATGTATCACCTCGTAGCCCCGGTCACGAAGGGTGTCCATAACAATACGCGCCAGGAATATTTCATCTTCTACATACAAAACCTTTGTTTTTTTCATACCGGTTATTTTAGCCATGCTATGGCATTATGCCTGGTGCCTGGGGAGGGTGATATAGAATTTGCTGCCATCACCTTCCTGTGATTCCACGCGGATGTTACCATGGTGTTTGGTAATAACATGAGATACATAACTTAATCCAAGGCCATAACCTTTTGCATTGTGCAGGTTGCCTGTAGGAACCCGGAAGAACTTTTCAAATATGCGGTCCTGGTATTCTGCAGGTATGCCAATGCCTGAATCTGTAATGATCAATTGCACTTTATTCGAGAGGCCTTTGATGGTTAAATTGATCTCAGCGTGATCGGAGCTATATTTCAGGGCATTGTCCAGCATATTGAAGATCACGCTGACAAGGTGCAGCCTGTCTCCTTCCAGGTGCGTATCCCCTTCAGCATGCGTAGTCACCTGCGCGCCTTTTTTCTCAAACTGTAATCGCATGGAGGATGTGACTTCTTCCACCAGTTCCTTCATATCGAGAGGTTCATACCTAAGCTCTATCTCTTTTTTCTCAAACATGGAAAGTTTGAGAACTTTATCCACCAGCAGGGATAACCGCTGCAATTCGTTCGCCGAGATATCGAGGTATTCTTTGCTTCGCTGTGGATCCATGGAGGCATTAAAACTGCGCAATGCTTCGATAGCTACACTTACCGTGGCAATGGGTGTCTTTAGCTCGTGGGTGATATTGCTGATAAATTCATTCTTGATATCTGCCAGTCTTCGCTGTTTCAACAGGTTGCCATACAACAATGAAAAAGATAAGAAAGTAAAACCTACCAGGAACAGGGAGAAAAGTATGGGTATGCTGATGCGTTTTAAAAGGAAGGAAGTAGTGTTCCGTAAATTCAATTCATAGGTGATGGGATTTTGAAAGCCGAGGGTAACCTGGTTAAAAACGGGCTTTTCTGTTTCTTCGGTTTTGACACGGCTGATGCTGAATGGCACAGATATATTTTGGTCTTCCAGTTTCCGGGCATAAGCCATTTGCAATTCTCTCACCCTCAGCGAGTCCTGGACCGAATCCACATCAAAAAGAAATTGCACCAAACGGTTGCGCCTTCCTGTTAGGTTCTTATTAGACAGGCGAACCGTATCGGAACCCCGAATCAATATGGTTTTGGAAGAAGAGTCCCTGACTTTCCTCGTCAATATGTCAACCATATTAATAACTTTTTGGTCAGCCCCGTGATTGCCATGTCCATGCTTTCCCTGCAATTCCTTTTGAATAAAAACTTTAGTGGCAGGAGAAGAATCCGTTACCAATTTGTCCAGCTTTAATTTGGAACCCTGCAAATCAAAAACTGTTTCCCTGAACATGAAGTTGGTGCGCATTTCAAGGTTTCGCTTCTCCCGGTCATATGCTTTGCTTAACCAGTAGATCTGGAAAGCAGCAATAGCCATAATGGTCAACACCATTAAAACCGGTAAACCTTTACTATAACTGAATTTGCGCATCCTGACAAAATTACCCTTTTCATTTACCGTTCATACGGGATTTAACCATTATTAACGTAGTAGAAACGACTATTAACAGACTGTGAAAAGCTAAGGATTTACTTTTGGTAAAATGCTTATGCGATGAAACATTTTTTATTGATTGCCGCTGTTTGCAGTTCTTTCTCTTTACATGCTCAAATGAAAGAAGGCAGAATTGTTTATGAACGCACCCTCCAGCTTCCTGCCAGGATGTTCAATGCCGATCCGGCCATTGCCTCACAGATCCCTAAATCAAGAACCGATCAATTCGAATTGCTGTTTGGCAATAATCAATCCTTATGGCAATTCCTTCCTAACGCTACAAACGAAGATCCCGGGACTTTTTCTGGAAATGGAGTAGTGCTGCGTTTCGGTGGCGTTAATGAGATCTCTTATTACAACTTTGACAAAGGCACGCGAACGGATCAAAGAGAGATCATGGACCGGAACTTTGTTGTAGCGGACAGCATACACAAAGGACAATGGAAACTGACCAGTGAGACCAAAAGTATTTTGAACTATTCTACACATAAAGCTATCGGCCAACGTATCTCCAGCCGCACACAAATGACCATGGAGAATGGAGAAATGAAACGCCAGGTAATTCCTGACACTTCAGAAGTAGTAGCCTGGTTTACTTCTGACATACCCGTACCTGTAGGTCCGGAGATGCAGGGTCAGTTGCCAGGTGCCATCCTGGAACTGGATGTCAATAAAGGACAAACTGTTTATAAGGCTATTGAAATATCTCCCAGGGTGAACCTTGGCAAATTGAAAGAACCCAATGATGGTAAAAAACTTACAGCAGCGGAATTCGCTAAAGAGCGGGAAAAGCTGATGGAGGAAATGCGCAGGAATATGCCCAATGGTGGCAATGGAAACAGGATCAGGATACAACAATAGAAACATGAAATAGCCAGAAACAAAAAAGCTCTCAATCCTTACCCGGGTTGAGAGCTTTTTTGTTTGATGGAGGCTATGGGGGTACCCTGGTGGTTAATCCTCGTTGACATCACCCCTTTCATTATCCTCCCTTTCTTTCTGGTAAACTCTTAATACCACCTTCCATTCAGGAAAATAAAACTGCATACCTACTTCCACTTTCAGTTTGGGCATGTAGGTGGCGGCGGGTGTAAGATGGAAAGTGCTGATGCTGAACTTTTTACTATCATCTGGCGCCTCATAATCACCATTTAATGAAAAAGTATAGCCATTGCCCATATTAATGGTCATCACCTTTAGCTGGTTGCAAAGCCATTTATATTTTTTACTGGCTTCTTCAAAATCCTCCGAAGTGAGAACGGTGGCCTGCCAGCTGTAAACAGGCTTGGTAGAAATATACTGGGTAACCGTATTTTCCTCTGCCCCTTCAAATTTTAAAACGGTAGCATATTCCACTGTCTGTGGATTCCGTTCTATCATACTACCCTTTATGGAACTCAGTTCCTGGGGGAAATCTGCAATAACCTTCTCCAGGTTATGTCTCAGGTCATTATTGGTCACGGGAATGCGAATCTGTCCCCTGGCCGGCGATACATACAATACAATAACAGAAGCAATTAAGCTGGTCTTAAGGATTTTCATTGGTGGGATTTTTAACAATAATTCGGTACCAAAATAGATAAAAGCTTCGTTTTGTCAATAGAAATACCTAACTTTCTTCACAGTTTTTCCACATTTCTAAAAACCATCCATTATGAAAAACAAGAACATTGTCCATGCCCATCAGGAGGTTGAGATCTATAAGGCGTATTATCGCCCTTCCTTCAATTTGTGGCGTTTTACCAAATCTATTTTGGGTGTACTGCTTTTTGGGAGGTCTACAGTAGCACGAAGCTATGTACCGGCTAATAAACGAGTACTCAAATAATTTACATCCCCGGCCAAGGCCGGGGATTTTTATTACTGGGTGATCCTTAATCCTTTGGTAGCCCTTTCCATTATAGCCGGCATTGTCCTGCCGCCCATCCGGTTTAGCTTATAGGTAAATGTCAGCATAAAGAAGCGGTTCAATACACTGCTTTGAACATCCTCGATATAATTTGCTCCGGTGTTGCGGGTAATACTCACGTTCTGGTTGAGGATGTCATATACTGATAGCTTAATTTCTCCTCTCTTGCTTTTCAATACTTCCTGGGCTATACTTCCATTCCACATGGCGTAATTGCGATTGTATCCATTCGTTCTGCCGGTATTGAAAGTATAATCAAAGTCCGAGGATATGATAAATCCAAAAGGAAAATTATAAGTCGCGTCAAGGGAATACGTATGGGTAAAATAAGAAGTGTTATTACGGGCCTGTACACTGTAATTCACGGAATTATAGGTTACACCTGCATTTACGCCCAGGTCAAGCTTCTCTTTCCAGAAATAACTTAGGCGAAGGTCCTCACCGGCCGTAACTGTCTTCGTAAAATTCTTGACCCTGTCAATAAAATTAGCGTCCCTGTTATATCCTATCCTGGTATTTGTATTGAAATTGCCGCCCTTTAATTGCTTGATCGGGAAGCCCAGGTTAAAGTTTCCATTAATGCTGTATATGCCGCCACTAATGTTCACAGGCATAGAGCGCTGGGCAAGGCCACCCTGTAACTGTTCTATGTAATTGGCTATTTTGTTTTCTGTACTGGTAAAGGTCACAAAGGCAAACAGGTTCCTGAATTTGATGATATCAAAGAAGTTATAGCTTAATGATATATTATGATTGAACTCCTGTTTTAATGAAGGATTACCCCTGGTGATGTAGGGGTAATTGGTAACATCCTCCACATCCTGCAGCTGTGTAACGTTTGGCATACGCGTGGTGCCCCGGTAACTGAAACGGAAACTCCTGCTCCGGGCAAACTGGTAGTTGAAGGAAGCAGTAGGCAGGAAATTCAGGAAGGTATGTTTGATATTGCTATTCTTGGAAAGGTTATTATTTTCCAGTGTGGCTTGCTGCACCGCAAAACCTAACTGGTAGTTATATTTCTTTTTGACCACCCTGAAATTGGTACCAAGCTTATCATAGATATTCTGAGACTCGAAATTATTGCTCAGCCTTTCATTAGGCAGGTCAAATTGATTATTTGCAGCATTATAATCAAATAACTCCCGGTCGGACTGGCTGCTGTTGTTGTTATGATTATAGTTTACCTCAAGTATCTTATCCCTGGACAATGGCTCCGTATAGGAAAATGTCACTGCATAATTATTATTGCCGCTCTCAGTCTTATTCAGATTATTGGCGGTACTGTCTTTCCATTTTGCGCCTCCGACACTATAATATTTTGCACTGAGCAGGGAATAGGCATTACGTTGTGATTCAGAAAGGGTATTGGTAAGGTTTAGTGAAAGGGTTCGTCCGGGACGTCGGAATTTACGTCTCCAGATAAGATTGTTGGTCCAGTTATATCCATCACCATCGCTAACCTTAGCAGACCTGCTTTCATTGGTACGGTAACGGGTGCCATCTTTTAAGGCATCCGTGTAAAAACTGTCAATGCTGTAAGTATTGTATGATTTCTGGTAGGTCAGGTTAGGATTATAAATGATGGAATTGAAAGAGTCAAGCGTAAATACCAGGTTGAAGTTCACCTTATGGTTGTCGTTTTCTGCTTTGGATATAGCCCTGTCATCAGTAAAAAGGGTAGAATCGGCAGTCAGGGTGGTTCGAAAGCTGTTACGGTCATTATCTGTATTTACATGATTGAAAAAGTAGCTGCCGTTCACATCAAAGTACTTGCTCCATGTATCCCTGTAATTGATTCCTATCTGCGAAGATTTGGTGACACCACTTCCAGTAGTTCCCAGGTTCAGGCCCCCAAAGCTGCCACCCCCACCACCGCCGGCCTTGACGATATTCATTCCACCTCCACCAAAGCCACCCATTCCACCACCGGTACCAAAGGCCCCGATCATATCAGAAAAGGTGAACCCAATATTATTGGTATTATTGGCCTTCGCAATAACTGATGTTTGTGTGGCTCCCTTAAACATATTGGCATTTAACCCACCGTCCCAACGTTCATGGGTACCGTAGCCGGCATAAGCCTTACCAAAAACCCCTTTCTTTTTGTCCTTCTTTAATTTCAGATTCAGTGCTTTGGTTCTGCTTCCATCATCAATTTTATTGAACTTGGCCTGTTCACTCATGTCGTCAAATACTTCTACCTGGTCCACCATATCTGCTGTAAGGTTTTTAGTGGCCAGCTTTGGATCATTGTTAAAGAACTCTTTTCCATCAACATAGACCTTCTGCACCTGCTCTCCCTGTGCCTTCACAGTTCCATCCCGCTCCACCTGCATCCCGGGTAATTTCTTTAGCAGGTCTTCCACTGTTGCATTAGGTTTTGTTTTAAAAGCATCTGCTTTGAATGCGATCGTATCACCATTCACCTTCACCGGTGCTTCATTGATGATCACTTCCTGCATGGATTTATAAAAACGATCCAGCTTTACAGGACCCATATCAATGAATTGCTTTGAAGCAGAAATGGAAAACTTTCTCTTGGCTGTTTGTAATCCCGTAAAACTGGCCATGAGATCATAATCACCTGCGTCTAAGTTTTTGATCTCGAATTGTCCTGATGGACCAGTAAGTGTAAAAGAAATCAATGTTGAATCGGGTAGTCGCACCACGGATACCGTGGCATCAGCTAAAGGAGAGGTGGAAGCTGAATCCTGTAAAACACCTTTT
This sequence comes from Flavisolibacter ginsengiterrae DSM 18136, assembly GCF_059568575.1. Classification (NCBI taxonomy): domain Bacteria; kingdom Pseudomonadati; phylum Bacteroidota; class Chitinophagia; order Chitinophagales; family Chitinophagaceae; genus Flavisolibacter; species Flavisolibacter ginsengiterrae. The sequence continues at coordinate 99,247 of NZ_JCANTR010000011.1, read as the reverse complement.
ACCGTGCCGCTTACCTTTTGAGCATAGGTGGTTATGCCGATTAAAAAGAGAATCAAACTGAAAAGGAAGACCTTCTTCATAAGCCAAGTTAAGTGTGTACGAAGATATTCGCAAACGAAGTGAAGAGGTGTTAAATAACGTTAAGGGCTGGATGAATGGTCGTATACACCGGGTACCTGGTCATGCTACAGTTTTAGCCCAAAAGACTCTTTCATAGGTTTGGAATACAAGACCAAGATAATAGATTAAATCCATGATTAATAATGGCAATAAAATTGCAACTGTAGACTTATGAATAGCCCAAAATCCTGGCGCATCTTACTGTTTATCTTCCTGATTGCTTTTAATTCCTGCACTACTCCTGAAAAATCCAGCAGCAGGGAGGTGAAAAAGGACACAAGAGATAAGAGGAAATCTCCCATTATACTAACAGCAAAGGAAGGCGATTATTACCTGAACCTCAGGCAAAACAACTTTTTTGATTATTTCGGAAAAGATCCGGCAAGCAATAAGGCTGATCTATACGCCGGCACCTATAAGATAGAAGGAGATAGCCTGTTATTAGGGTTTTATAATAATTATGCTCCACAGGACCTTAACAATATGGGATATATTGACAGGAAAAATAGCCTGTTAACCCTTTTTTCAAAAGAGCCATCAAAAAACAGGAAAATGCAGATCCTTTTCGGCGCCAATTAAGAACCGGTTTAACTAAACAGGTATTCCACATCCTCGCGGCTCAAGGCCTTGACAAATGTAGCATCGTCAGAAATCAGTTCTTTAGCCAGCAATCTTTTCTTTTCCTGCAGCTGCATGATCTTATCTTCTATGGTATCCTTACAGATCATCCGGTAAGCAAAGATGTTTTTCGTTTGACCGATACGGTGGGTACGGTCAATAGCCTGCTGCTCAACGGCAGGGTTCCACCAGGGATCAACGATATACACGTAATCGGCAGCGGTGAGGTTAAGACCCACGCCTCCTGCTTTTAAAGAGATCAGGAACACTCTTGTTTCCTCATCGTTCTGGAAGGCTTGTATGGCTTTCTCCCGGTCGGGTGCCGATGTGCTGCCATCAAAATATTCATACTTGACGCCCAACTCTTCCAGCTTATGACGAATGAGTGCCAGCATTCCCAGGAATTGAGAAAATATCAGGGCCTTGTGATTACCGATATTCTCAGTGATCTCCCTTGCCAGTTCATCCAGCTTTATGGAATGGTTTTCAAACTTCTCCTGCTCATTCAGAATTGCCGGAGAGTCGCATATCTGGCGCAACTTCATTAAACCCTGTAAAATGGTAAGCTGCGACCTTTGAATGCCCTGCTCCTCAATAGTACCCATGATCTTGGCCCTAAATTCGTTGCGGTAGGCATCATAGATCTTTCGCTGGTCGTGCTCCATCTCACAAAACAAGACCGTCTCTGTTTTATCTGGCAGATCCTTGGCCACCTGCTCCTTGGTGCGACGCAGGATAAAAGGATAAAGTATCTTCTTCAGATGCTCTTTTTGTTCTGTCTCCCCAAATTTGTCAATCGGTATCGCAAACTCCTGGCGGAAGAATTCTACTGAACCCAACATGCCCGGGTTTAAAAAATTCATTTGTGCATAGATGTCAAAAGTGTTGTTCTGCAAAGGGGTACCACTCATGCACAAACGATTCTTGGCATGCAGCAGGGAAGCGGCCTTGGTAACCTTGCTGGAAGGGTTCTTGATAGCCTGCGATTCATCAAGGATTACATAATCCAGTGGCACCTGTGTAAATATTTTGATATCACTGCGCAATGTGCCATAGGTGGTGATGATAACATGATGTTTCTTCAGTTCTTCAATGTTCCTGATGCGCATGGAACCATGATGAATATAATATTCCAGTGAGGGAGTAAACTTCTTGATCTCATTCTCCCAGTTATAGATCAGCGTGGTAGGGCAAACCACCAAAGCCCTCAGTTCTCCATCGTGCTCTTCATAGTAATGCTGCAGAAAAGAAAGGGCCTGAACGGTTTTACCTAAACCCATATCATCTGCCAATATACCTCCCCAGCTTACTTCATTCAGGTAGTTCAACCACTGGTAACCTGCCACCTGGTAAGGACGGAGAATAGGCTGCAGGTTTTGCGGCGCTTCTATTTCTTTTATCTTGTCAAATTCACGAATGCGGCTGTACTTTTCTTCCAGCTCAATGGTTAACTCTTCCTCGTTCCTGTTCTCATACAATTCATCAATAACACTCAGGTGGTAGCGACTAAGTTTCAGCTTATCAGTACGTCCTTCACCCACCCGGAACAACAACGAATATTTCTTCAACCACTCCTCGGGTAAAATGCCCAGTGTGCCATCATTCAATTGCACAAATTGCTGCTTATTGGCCAGCGCTTTCTTCACTTCTGCCACACTCACTTTCTGATCGCCAAAGATGATATCCACCTTGGCATCGAACCAGTCTGTATGAGAGCTGATATATATGTGTGTTTGTGGTTTGGCGGTATTAAAACGGAAGTTCTTTAAACTTTCAAAACCATATACTGGTGTCCTTGCCTCGTTCATGGCATCCACAAAAAGAAAGAACCAGTTGTTCTTCAGTACATCCGAACCTTTCAAAGCCAGTGCGGCACCATCATCATAAGAAATGAAGTTAGAGTGCAGTGTCTGCAACTTTTCAAGGAAACGCAATTCGGCTTCCCGGTTGCGGTAAACAACGATCACCTTATCCTGGTAAGGAATGATCATTTCATCTTTGTCCTTAGCTTTTGTATCAAATCCCTTATAGCTGAATATGGGTTGGAATACAAGGTATTCACCTTTTTCGTGCAGGAATAATTTTACCTCGGGCTCACCATCCTTGATCTCCGACACCAGTGATTTCTCAAAGTCAACCTTGTATTCCTTGGTCAGTGGCATAACCAGTTTGCTCAGTGTGGAAGGCCAATCTTCTGCCTTGACCTTCATTACTCCCTTGGGTAAAAACTTCTCAGCTGTTTCTACAGCTTCGGCATTGTCCCAAATATAGAGCAGGTGATTATACATAAATAGCAACGCTGACTGCACTTCATTATCCTGCAAACCAAATGGTACGGCATCGGGCTTTACATAGCACTCTATCTCGAAATTCTTACCATTGGTTGTTACATTGAATTGCGGAATGATATACCTCGGGCTCAACTCCACTCTTTCCAGGTTAGCTGTTTTAAAGGTCTTTCCTTTTGATAAAACATAGGATGGAACTGTACCAGCCTCTGAGACCAGTTTCTTTAACCTGGGTAGCAAATATTCCGCTATCAGGCTCCTTGTTTCACCAGGCAATTCGTCATCTTCATGATGAATAATATTTTCCCAGATACCACTAAAAGGGGAGTTGCGGTTTACATATTTATTGATCTCCTGGTCCTGCAGCTTGCGCACCAATAACAAAACTGCTTTGTCTTCATCGTTATAGGCATCAATATTCACATACTTTCCCAGCTCAAGCTTTTGTACCGTACTGGCAAAGTTGGCTTCCTCATCCATCTCGCCTTCCACAAGGTCTACTGTGAAAAAAGGATAAGCATTCTTATTGAAATTGAATACCACCCCAAGTCTTTTGGTGATGACCTGTTCCCGCACTTCGGGTTCTTTTTCAACAACCGCGGTTATGCTTTCAAACTGGGGCCTTGATGAAGGTATGGGCGCAGCTATCCTCTTTATGGATGGGTCCAATACACGCAGGTAAGGTTTACCATCCTTATAATTGAATTCAAATTTTCCTTTCAGGTCATCTTTAAGTGTATAGCCATATGCTTCCAGCAATTTATTCTTTTCCTTATCCCAGTTACGAATGGTTTCAAAATATTGCTGGCCCTTGGTATAAAGCAGGTGGAGAAAGACGATCACTTTAGGAAGGCTCAATAAATGTTCCGTATCCTGGTAATCACTGCTGGTGTCGAAATTGCGCTCTTCGTTCCTGCGAATGATGACGGAAAAATCCTGGCCATCTAACTTCACTGTGGCTTTAACCGTTTCTTCTTTAGCGCTTTCTATTACCGGTTTGGAATTTTTGAGGTATTCTTCTGCTTCAGAAAGAATATCAGGGGACGATAACAACTGGACCGTTTTCAGATCAATTGTTTTCATTTTGGCTACCGTGTGCCGCTGGTCATAAACCACGTTATCCGATTCCAGCATGCCCTTATCAATCATCTCCTGCAACCTGATAAGTGCTGCAGCTTCGTGCCTGCAGATATCTCCTAAATTATAGGGACAGGCGCAGCGAAGCGATAATGACCTGGGATCTTTGTAATTGGATACATAAACCTTATAAAAAGTGGAATAATTATCATCTTTTACGCGGAATACAGCAGATCCAAACAGGTAATCATTTTCCACCAGTTCCACAAAGCCTATGGCATGGATCTTCTTTCCGCGGCGGATCACTTCATCACTTCCATGCGTGTATACATATTTCAATAAGTATGGTAAAGCCAAAGTAATTTCTGATTTAGGATTTCAAATCAAAACGCTGGGTAAAGAAGGAGGCGGAAATAACGGTAAAATACGCCTTCATCCTGCCCATTACGGCTTTTTCGTTCAGAAAAGGCCAATTGGCAAAAGTAACGGAATCCTTAGCAGAATACCTGAAGGAATCGAATATTTCTCCGTTAAAATTTATGTCAAAACAACAATATACCCGGAAGTAAGAACTCTTACATTATAGGTGTCTTACCATGTATAGCTTTTGAATTCGGCCCGGAAAGCGATTGGATATCCTGGCTTGTATGCCCTATTTCTGTATCACCAGCTTGCCGTTGATATATTCGGGCAGAATATTAGCCAGGTCCGGTGTAAGACAATGACGAATATCTCTTTCTAATCCAAAATTGGTGAGCCTGTGGTAATGTGAGGCGTCATTGCTTTTCATAAATTCATAGAGGTCATTTTTTGCCACATGGTACAGGTTTTCTGCCATATGAGATGCATCACAGTTCACATTGAAATGTTCCTTTACCCGCGACACTACAGCCCCTGCCAGTAAACTGTCTTCCATGTTCACCCTATCCTTCCAGGCAGCACATCCCAGTATCACATTCTTATTAAGCTGCTGCAGATGATCACACACAGCGGAAAGGTTCAGAAAAGAACCAGTAATGATCTCTGTGGCGCCCTTGGCCAAGGCCATGTGCAACAGTTTTGTGCCATTGGTAGTAGTAAGCACTAAAGTTTTCCCACCTATGAATTCCTTTGGGTATTCAAAAGAGGAATTGCCATATTGCAGGCCCGGTGCTATTTGTCCATCTCTTTCACCTGCAGTGATACATGCCAGTTCCTTTCCCAGTTGTATGCAGCGCTCGACACTGTCAACCGGAATGATCTCTTTGGCACCGTTATATAGTGCAGTGGCAATGGTTGATGTAGCCCTTAACACGTCTATCACCACTACTACGGTATTGCTAACATCATATAAATGAAGTAGAGCGGGGGAGAGGACAGTATATAAAGATGGTTTCTTCATTTTTCCAAGAATTGTTTCCACTGGTTACTTTCAGCGATCTTCCTGATCATGTTATTCCTTTCTGTAAGTAACCTTGTCATGTATTTTTCTAAATAGAACTGGCTAAACAATTTTCCCAGCCAGCCTTTTTTAGTTTCGAAACGAAACTGGTCAATCATAATTGTCCCGTTCTCTGCGGGCTTAAAATAATGTTCGTGCTTCATCTGCTTGAAATCGCCTTCCACCTGTTCATCGGCAAAATAATCAGGGCCCTTCATTTCTGTGATCTTTACCCGTAACACCCGCTCCCGAAATAAATGCTTTGCCTTCCAGGTGACATCATCATTCAAATTCATTACTCCGGACATGGTTCCTTTAACGATCTGTTCCTGGTAGTTCGTCATGGAATATTTATGAACATCCACGCTCCTGGCCAGGTCAAACACACGTTGTTGCGGCGCTGCAATAAAGGTTGTTAAATGGATAAAGGACATCAGGGTTTTTGTTCAGGATTAATGAATAGTTGACCAATGACCATACGCGATTCCTTTTAGCTAAAGGGAACTTTTACCACTTTAGCCAGCAGCAGCTTATCACGAACTTTAATAAAGATTGTCGTGTCTAGTGTAGCAAACATATTGCGCACATAACCCATGCCTATTGCTTTTCCGAGACTGGGAGATTGTGTGCCGGAAGTAACATAACCTATCAGCATACCACTATGGTCTTTTATTTCATAACCGTGGCGGGGAATTCCTTTATCGATCATTTCAAAGCCAATGAGCTTCCTTTCTATTCCTTCCTGCTTTTGCTGCTCCAAAAATTCTTTGCCGGTGAAATCTTTGGAGAATTTAGTGATCCAGCCCAGCCCCGCTTCCAGCGGAGAAGTTGTATCATCAATATCATTACCATACAGGCAATAACCCATCTCCAGACGCAAGGTATCCCTGGCAGCCAGGCCTATTGGTTTTAATCCCTGAGGACCACCCGCTTCAAAAATGGCATTCCAGATCTTGTCTGCATTATCGCCTTTGTTCTCAAAATAGATTTCAACCCCGCCTGCTCCTGTATAACCTGTGGCACTCACCAATACATTGTCCACTCCCGCAAAACGACCTTTCACAAATGTGTAGTACTTAAGGTTCATGATATCCATATCTGTCAATGGCTGTAAGATTTTGGTGGCATTAGGACCCTGAACAGCCAAAAGACAAGTATCATCAGAGATATTATGCATCTCCACCTTGTTCTTGTTTTGCTTTTGTATCCAGTTCCAGTCTTTTTCAATATTGCTGGCATTGACAACGATCATATAGACCTTGTTCTCTTCTATGCAATAGATCAGCAGGTCATCAACAATGCCGCCTTCTTCATTGGGCAGGCAGCTATACTGTGCTTTACCGGCAGTTAGCTTTGAAGCATCATTACTGGTAACGCGTTGAATAAGGTCCAAAGCATTTTCTCCCTTCAGCATAAATTCACCCATATGGCTTACGTCAAACACACCGGCATTCTTACGAACCGTTTGATGTTCTTCGTTTATGCTGGTATAACTGATGGGCATATTATAGCCTGCAAAAGGGGCCATTTTAGCACCCAGCGCAATGTGTTTTTCAGTGAAAGGAGTATTCTTCATTCTTTGAATTTAGGATTGCAAAAATAAGTCTGAAGCTCCATTTACCTGTATTTAATAAACAAGTTACGTGTGTAAACCCTGTTAATGCATTTCATGATGCGTTAACAAACATAAATAAGTCATTAGAACTTTAATCCGTAAAGCTATAAAAAAGGCTCCCAAAGAATTGGGAGCCGCAGATACCCGCCTAAGGCGGATAACTTCAACCGAATTGACTCAGATCACCAATGGCACAAAAGGCATGGTAATGAGGGTAAAGGTTTCTTTATCTTCCGTTCCTTTAACTTTTGTAGTGTTTTGTTCTGTACTGCTATCCTGGATTTGCTCCAGGCGCTGCCTGTCTTTTTCATTCTGCCTTTCTCTTTCTTCTATTTTCAATTTCAGGCTGTCTGCACTTGTTTTTAATTCTCTTACACCTTTATGATCAAGTATTACTTCTTCAGGTTTCCTTAATTTTCCATCACTGGTCATAATGTAATCCTGGTTCACATTCCAGTCAAAATAATCATCATTATCCCAGTCAACACGGTAGCGTGGTCCGCCCCAGTTACGATACTGAACAGATCTTCTAACTACCCAAGGACTGTAAGCATTCTCAAGCGTTTCATCGAAACGAATCTTTTTCCCTACAGGTATCTGAATCTCTACGATCACACCCTGACCGCGAAACTTGCTGCTGCTGTTGATGGTTAATCCACTTCCCAGGTTTAGTGTGCTGTCCTGTGCGGCAATATTGAATATAGTCTGTGAAGCCCTGTTCTGTACATCGGCCAGGTTTCTGCCAGCGCTGTATTTATAATATTTTACATGGTATGCAGAATCATCACTTTTTTCCAGGCGTATCTTAATGTTGTTATACTTCATTGAATTTTCTGAAATATCCCATCCTGCATTGTCATCATGTATCCACCATACATTACCACTGTAGCGTATCTCGGGCTCGTTCACCTTCACTGTCATCTTGTTCATAGATGAAGTCACCGGAATTTCGATAGCATTTGTCCTGTCATAAACCCTCAGGTCCTTTGCAATACTGGCAGCAAAACATACAGCACAAACCCAGCCTATTGTCCATAAGCCACCAAAGATCCATCCCAGGTACCTGTTACGAGAACGCACTCTTACAACCCTGCGTACCAGCCAGGTCATAAAACCTACAATGGGAACTCCAATGAAGAATAACAGTGTGCCCCAGGCAAGGGCTTTTTGAATCCCGGATGTCCACAGGAAGTTATTAATTGGCCAGAAAGCCACACCTCCAAAAATGATCACCATTAAGCCTACAAATAATCCAAGCGTAATACAACCGGCAATGAATATGAAGAAGGCTTTAAAAAGCACGCCAATGATATGTCCTGCACCCCGGGCAACAGGCCTTGCTGTTTCAGCTACTTCACCGGCAAAGGTGCGTCCTCTTGTGTTGGCAAAATCAGTTGCTCTTGCACTTAGTTGTTGCGCTGAAGCTTTTACTTCCTCACCCCAGCTTTCCATACGGGTCTTAAAATCGCTCATGCCTTCTTTTACATTCTGGCGAATCCTGTTCACGTCAACTTTCTCACCCCTCATCTCCATTTTTTCAAATGGGCTGTTGGCTTCTGGCAAAACGATCCAGAGAATGATATAGGCCAGGCAGAAAGTGCCGGTGAAAGAACCTATGAACAGGTTAGGGAAGATATCCCTGTGAGATATAAAGAAAATGGAATTGATCACTCCGAATACGATGTTCAACAACAGTGGTGCTGCAAAGATCATACGTATGGCCCAGGCCGGCTTGTCGAAATAAGCCGCCAGTCCACCTGCAACTCCAGAGATCACTTTATCATCCGGGTTACGAAACAAGCGTTTCCCTTCATAGGCGTCAAGGTCTCGTACCGGTAGGATGATCCACAATAAGATGTATATCAAAAAACCAAATCCAAAGCCACCAAATGTGATGACGGCAAATAATAACCGTACAACTGCCGGATCAACATTCATGTAGTTGGCAATACCGGAACAAACACCGCCTAATAATTTATCACTGGCATCGCGGTACAACCTGCTTTTAGGTTTTTTAACCTGGGTCTGGGTATAGCTGGCTGAAGATGCTGTCTGTGCAGAACCTGTAGCACCAGTGGCACCCGTTGCTGCATCTACTTCTTCAAAGTCCTCAATTCGGCCCATGGAAGTAATGATCTCCTGTATGTCACCATCAGTAATGGCTGTTGCGCCCTTACGGATCTTATCGTTCATTAACTCCGCTATACGGCTTTCAATATCATTGATAATTTCATCGCGTCCCTCTTCATTGGCGAAGTAGCGGCGCAAACTTTCTATATAACGTTGCAAACTTTCATACGCAGAATCCTCAATAGGAATCACCCTGCCAGATAAGTTTATGTTGATGATCTTTTTCATTGTATAAAGCTTTGGTTGAAGTTTTCTGAATTGCTGCTGTCTTCTTTTTTGTTGGCGAGTGCATTTACCCCATTCGATAATTCCTGCCAGGTCTGCTCCAGTTCTTTGTAAAAGGCCTCACCTTTTTCTGTCAGCAGGAAGTATTTGCGGGGAGGGCCTGAATTGCTTTCTACCCATCGGTAGGTGAGCATCTCGGCATTCTTTAGGCGGGTTAATAAGGGATACAAGGTTCCTTCCAGTATATGAAGGTTGGCAGCCTTCATTTCTTCCACTATATCACTGGGGTAGGCTTCTCCCCGGCGAATAATGGAGAGAATACAGAACTCCAGTATTCCTTTCCGCATCTGGCTTTGTGTATTTTCAATATTCATGTTTCCTCTCTTTTTGCCTTCCCTCCGTCCCTGGTCATCCAGGGACGGTAGGTTCAGCGGATATATGTTGAATTTGATTGACAATACAAATCTATGATGTTATTTGGTACTATGCAAACTATAGTACCATATTTTTTATGGTAACTGCTAAAGCTATAGAACTATAATTAGCGCTTTTAATTGATTATCAAAGAGTTGATCGATTCTTTTGGATTTTAGAAAAGTAAGACTGGTAATTATCCGGGATAACCGGCAAGAGAAATTTATATAATTTATTATTTGAACCGGGCCCGTCTATTCTTCTTTCTTTTGAATATCTATTCGCCTGAGAAGCTATCGTAACTGCGAGCCTGCGGTAAAGGAAAAGTAGTAGAACGCCGATGCTAACATATTGTATCTCCGTACCATCCCCGTTCTTTACCCGTTCACATACGGGGTTACTACGGGGATAGTACGGAGAACCAACGGGGAATGACCGGGTATATAATATCCCAACTATACCCCAAACAGGAGATGTTTATTATTGTGACCACGAGTAAATAAGTTGAGTGTCCCGGCCTGGGATCCCGGAGTGTAATAAGCGCAAAAAAAGAGACCTGCCTTTTAACCAGGCAAGCCTCTTGTTAGATTTATTTATGTAGTTGCTTGTTATTTCTTTAATCCAATCTCTCTCAATCTTTCATCTAAATATTCACCGGCTGTTATGTCTTCGTACGCTTTCGGATGCGATGCATCTATACAGCTATCAAGTCCTGCAAGGCTCATTTCACTTTTGGGATGCAGGAAGAATGGTATTGAGAATCGTGAAGTGCCCCAAAGTTCCCTTGGAGGATTTACTACGCGGTGCGTGGTCGAACGCAGCTTGTTATTGGTAAGTCGCTGCAGCATATCTCCCACATTGACTACTATTTGTTCCGGCAAAGAAGTAACACCTACCCATTCATTTTGCCTGGTAAGGATCTGGAGACCGTCAGCCGATGCACCAACCAATAAGGTGATAAGGTTAATATCTTCATGCTGCTCCGCCCTGATGGCGGATTTCGGCTCACTATTGATCGGGGGATAATGTATTGCTCTAAGGATGGAATTGCCATTATGAACGTATTCGTCAAAATAATGTTCATCAAGCCCAAGGTAAATAGCAATGGCCTGCAATAAAGCCTTACCTGATTTTTCAAAATTGCGGTATGCCTTGTATAATGTAGGAGTAAACGCCGGCACTTCCTCTACGGTGACATTTTCAGGATAATCTTCTTTAACAGCCTCGCCATCTTCTACAGTCTGTCCATACTGAAAGAACTCTTTGAGGTCCGGTGCATCAAAGCCCTTGGCATGTTCTCTTCCAAATGATGTATAACCACGCTGACCTGCAAGGTCTTTCCTTTCATATTTTTCCTTGTTCTCTGTAGGCAACTTAAAGAACTGTTGCACATTTTTATACAGGTCCGCTATAAGATCGTCAGGAATGCCGTGGTTCTTCACTGCTACAAAGCCTACCTCTTCATAAGCCTTGCCTAATTCTTTTACAAACTTTTCCTTACGGTCCTTATCGCCACTTAAAAAATCAGAAAGATCTACTACAGGTATATTCATATAGAATGATTTATGGGGCATCAAATTTAGTAACAGCGCGGCATACATCAAATTATTTGCTTCTCATCATTTAACAGAAGCAAGCTTAATGAGGTATCCTGTTTTGAATATACTGTTTTTCTTCTGGATTAGCTTCCACTATAGCATACCGTTGCACATTATTGATCATGTCTTAATCCAGGGCATCAACTACATTTTGATAAGAGGCCCCGGACAAGGGTTTGATAAGCAGCATTAGCTCTTCCTTTTTAGTTCCCGGCCTGCGCTGGCATTTTTGAATTTCCTGTCTTATACTGTTAACCGAACCATAGCCAGTTCTGCCTATATTTCCTTTCTTCAATGCATCTTCCCATCTTCCCTGGTAATAGTAGATCTCATTATTACCTGAAAGTATGATGCTGAATGCTTTGGAGGCAGGCAAGGGAGAAGGTTTCCCTTCGGCCGGCATAAAAAGTGACGTAGCCTTGCTTTCTGCCATACTTGTAGTAAAAATAAAAAATGTAATAAGCAGAAAGCCCAGGTCAACCATCGGGGTCATGTCAATATGGGGAGCGCATAGACGTTGGTGTTTTTTACCAGTATTGCTGGTTTCTATTCTGTTCATGTTGGTAGGTTTTAATAATCCTATGATGAAAATCAGGAGCTGATTCCATATGGATACCCTCTTAATGCCATCAATTCTTTGTAATTTTTCAGTACTGAAGATTTTAAGAATAGATACGTGCCTGGCTTTTTACCATAAACTTATATGTGATGAAAACGATCCTTGTTCCAACCGACTTTTCTCCTGCTGCTGATAATGCGATGCTGTATGCCGCCCGCCTGGCATCAACCATAAAAGCAAGTGTACACCTGGTGCACGTGTACCAGATTCCCATCAGCATGAGTGATGTACCGGTATTGTTGGTTTCTGTAGAGGAATTAAAGAATGCTGCAGAAAAAGGGTTGGAGAAATCAAAGGAGCTCCTACTAAAAAACTTTCCGGACACTGAAGTCAAATATGAAGGAAGGCTGGGAAATATATCAGATGAGATCAACAGTTTATGCAAGGAAATACATCCCCTTGCCATGGTTGTTGGAAAACATGGTGCTTCGGGTATGGAGAGGATTTTGTTTGGCAGCACAACCCTGTCGCTTATCAAACACGCTCACTGTCCGTTGATCGCAGTTCCTGACAAACAAGAACATTCACAAATATCCAATATAGCGTTGGCCTATGATGGCTCGGGGCTCAACAGCACAGAACAAAAGATAAGGGAATTTGTACAGGCACTCCATGCACGCCTGCACGTGATTCATGTACAGGTGTCAGGTAAAGAATCACCGGGTATAAAAGACCTGTTACCTGAGTTAACTCCTTTGCATCAAACTATTCGCAACGAGGACTTTGTGAATGGAATTGAAAAATATATACACGCCCATCATATCGATCTGCTCATAGTGTTACCGCATAAGCATAACATCATTGAAAGGTTGTTCTATCGCACACATACTTCTGAAGTGATACAAAAGGTGAACATTCCCATCATGGCATTTCCCGAGCATTAAAACTCAGGAACTTTTACAACGTAATTCTAGAATTCTGCATTCTTAGGTGTTCTTGGGAAAGCGATCACATCCCGGATATTACCCATACCGGTAACAAATTGCACCATACGTTCAAATCCAAGGCCAAAGCCTGCATGCGGAACGGTACCATACCTGCGGGTGTCAAGATACCACCACAATTCTTCTGTGGGCACATGCATTTCTTCCATGCGCTTCATAAGCTTATCCATGCGCTCTTCCCTTTGCGATCCACCCACTATTTCTCCAATGCCGGGAGCCAATATGTCCATAGCGGCAACAGTTTTCCCATCTTCGTTCTGTCGCATATAAAAAGCCTTGATCTCCTTTGGATAATTGGTCACTATCACAGGTTTTTTAAAATGTTTTTCCACCAGGTAACGCTCATGCTCGCTTTGCATATCGATACCCCACTTCACATCATATTGAAACTTTTTCTTTTTGTAGGCAGGTGATTGCAACAATATGTCTATCGCTTCTGTATAGGTGATGCGTTCAAATTTATTCTCCGTTACAAACTGCAGTTTTTGAATCAGGTCAAGCTCACTTCTTTCATTTTGTGGCTTTTGTTTTTCCTCATCCAGCAAGCGCTGACGAAGGAACTCCAGGTCATCCGCATTTTTATCCATCACATAGCGAATGATGTATTGGATAAATTCTTCTGCAAGGTTGGCATTATCCTCAAGGTCATAAAAAGCCATTTCTGGTTCTATCATCCAGAATTCAGCCAGGTGCCTGGCCGTATTGGAGTTTTCTGCCCTGAAGGTTGGCCCGAATGTATAAATGTCACCAAAGGCTGTTGCTCCCAGTTCACCTTCCAGCTGACCGCTTACGGTGAGGTTGGTGGCCCTGCCAAAAAAGTCCTCGGAAAAATCTATACTGCCATCTTCTTTTCTTGGTGCATTATCAAATGGCAGGGTAGAGACGCGGAACATTTCACCGGCACCTTCGGCATCACTGGCGGTGATAATAGGTGTATGCAGGTAAACAAATCCCTTATCATTGAAGAACTGGTGCACCGCGAAGGCCAGCGAATGACGAATGCGGAATACAGAACCAAATGTGTTGGTACGGAACCTAAGATGTGCGATCTCCCTTAAAAATTCCAGGCTGTGTTTTTTAGGTTGCAAAGGGTATTTTTCTGAATCGCTATCACCCAATATTTCCACTTCATCTGCCTTCACTTCCAGCTTCTGTCCTTTACCCAAGGATTCGATCACCTTTCCTGTTACCTTCAGAGAAGCACTGGTAGTTATTCTTTTTAAGAGTTCTTCATCAAGCTTGCCCAACTCTATCACTACCTGCAGGTTGGCATTGGTAGATCCATCATTCAGCGCTACGAACTGGTTGTTCCTGAATGTACGCACCCATCCCATAACTGTGACCGTTTGTCCCTGGGGTTCCCAGGTAAGCAACTCTTTTATCTTGATTCTCTTATTAAACATAATTTCAAATTTGACCGCTGCAACAGGCTTGCACCGAAGGCCGCAAAGATAATTGTTGAATCATTGGCTGAACTCATTTCCTGCGAATCGCTATGAGGATTTTCATTGATGCACCTATTGATACAGGTAGAGGATAACGTGGTCCGTTTAGTGTCAGCATACTGACAGTTGGAGCTTGTATGTGATATAATTTAACAATGTTGCTAGGTGTATTAATTGTTAAAAGGGACTGATTTTGTCTATATTGCAGGGTAATAAAAATTTTTGATTTTTCCTTTTTCGCCGTATACTTGCAGCGGAAACAGTTGAGAGCTCATTCCTATATTACTCACAACACCACTTTCAAACTTCATTCTTAATCAAATCATTTTAGAAAACAGACTGGTTTTATTCTGATTAGTATCAAAAACTACAGTTTCTATGTACGATATTTTGCAGTTGAACGATATGCTTGTTCCAGAACTGCTGGACATTGCAGAAGAATTAAAAATTGATAATCCCAAAAAGCTCGATAAGCAAGGGCTCATTTATAAAATCCTAGATAAACAGGCAGTTATGAGCAGTCAAAAAAAGACAAGTGCGGAATCAACTGAAAAACCCAAACGCAAAAGAATAGTAAAAGCATCAACAGCCAATTCTACAGAAGAAGCTATCGTTGAAGATATTCAGGAAGCTGAGCCTGAAGCAGCGAAAAAGCATGCGAAGAAAGCTCCGGCACCTGCTAAAAAAGAAGTTTCCAAAAAGCCAATCCGCAAAAAAAGCGACGAACAGCCACAGCTTGAAATGGCTATAGAGGAAGAACCGTCCATAGAGCAAAATGAACCGGAAGAACAGGAAGATAACAACAATAATAACCAGGAAGCACAACTTGATTATGCTCCTGAGAAGACCATCACACCTCAGATCAATAAATTCTTCCCTCCACGTCGTGAGCAAACCTTCAATATAGAATTTGATGGCATTATCATGGCTGAAGGTGTTTTGGAAATGATGCCAGATGGTTACGGCTTCTTAAGGTCTTCTGATTACAACTATTTGTCTTCCCCGGATGATATTTATGTATCACCTTCCCAGATAAAATTATTTGGTCTTAAAACAGGTGATACTGTTTATGGATCTGTACGTCCACCAAAAGAAGGGGAAAAATATTTTGCCCTGTTAAAGGTTGAGACCATTAACGGCAAGAGCCCTGAAGAAGTTCGGGACAGGGTGCCATTCGATTACCTGACTCCGCTTTTCCCTCACGAAAAGCTGAACCTCTTCACCAATCCCAATGATTATTCCACAAGGATCATGGACCTGTTCACACCAATAGGTAAGGGACAACGTGGATTGATTGTAGCCCAGCCAAAAACTGGTAAAACCATGTTGTTAAAGGCAGTGGCTAATGCTATTGCTGCTAATCACCCTGAATGTTACCTGATGGTAGTGCTGGTGGATGAAAGACCTGAAGAGGTGACAGATATGGAGCGCAGTGTAAAAGCTGAAGTTATTGCCTCCACTTTTGATGAGCCTGCTGAGAAACATGTAAAGGTTTCTACAGTTGCGCTTCAGAAAGCCAAGCGCCTGGTTGAGTGCGGTCACGATGTGGTTATCCTGTTGGATTCTATCACCCGTTTAGCGCGTGCACACAATACCGTAGCCCCCGCATCTGGTAAAGTATTATCTGGTGGTGTGGAAGCTAATGCGATGCAAAAGCCGAAGCAATTCTTTGGTGCTGCCCGTAAAATTGAAAACGGCGGCTCTCTTACCATATTAGCTACAGCCCTTATTGACACGGGTTCCAAGATGGACGAGGTGATCTTTGAAGAATTTAAAGGTACAGGTAACATGGAATTGCAGTTGGACCGCCGACTGGCCAACAGGCGCATTTTCCCTGCTATTGACCTTGTTTCTTCCTCTACACGTCGCGATGACCTGTTGCTGGAAAGAGATGTCCTTCAGAGAATGAACCTGTTGAGGGTTTACCTGAATGATATGAATACAGAAGAGGCTATGAATGAATTATTGAAGCGTATGCGCGGAACTAAGAGCAATGAGGAATTTCTTGCCTCAATGAACAGATAAGCCCGCTTCCCCACGCTTGAGGTCTCATTTTTGTAAATAGTAAGGCTGAAATAAAAACTTTAATTATGAAGAAACTAATTTTCAGCCTTATTACTTTTCTTTCCTTAGGATTTATGGCTTGTAACAGTGACAGCACTACAAGCGCAACAACAGATTCCACAACTACAACTACAACTACCACAGATGCTACGACCACTACTTCCAGTAGTGATTATTCAGCTTTGGCAGATACATTTCAGCGCAATAGCGAGGCAGGCAAATACATAGATGTAAAAACCGGCAAACCTATTAAGATCTCAGTTGACAAGACTACAGGTAATAAAATAAATATTGCGACCAACATGCCTGTAACCCGATATATTTATGTTGACAATAATGACTGGTGGGTGTACGATGGCGATGGTAGCCGTTTAGGCCGCGCTAAAATGGAGAACAATAAAGTTTTGTTTAAAGACAGTGCCAATAAAAACTGGGTAGATTATGATGTAAAGTGGAAGAACGACAGTGATGAATCAAAGATGAAGACTGATGATATAAAAGTGAAAACTGAAAAAGACGGCGATATCAAGATCAAAACAAAAGATAAAGTGATCAAGAAAGATGAGGACGGAACGAAAGTAAAAGATAATTAATCGCTTTTTGCTTATAAAAATGCCTCCCCGCCGGGAGGCATTTTATTTTAAACCAATACAGAATACATTTGCCCTGTGCAGACAAACCGCGTACATATTAGTGAATTTTTAAGCGCCTCAAAAGGACAGTTGATCCTTGACGTACGTTCTCCTGCCGAATATGGACATGCGCATATTCCAGGCGCCATTAGTTTTCCTTTGTTCAGCAATGAAGAAAGAGCCGTGGTAGGTACTGCCTATAAGCAGGAAAGCAGGGAAAAGGCAATCAAAATTGGCCTGGATTATTTCGGGCCTAAAATGCGGCCCATGGTAGAACAGGTAGAGTCTTTACTCGCCTCCATTCATGGCAAAACGGATGCAGGAACGTTTACTGGTTATCCTGTATTTGTGTATTGCTGGCGCGGTGGCATGCGCAGCGGCGCTGTATCCTGGTTACTGAATCTATATGGTTTTAAGGTTATCACCCTTGCAGGTGGCTATAAGGCTTTTCGTAATTATGTGCTGAAGACCTTTACAAGGCCTTTCAGGTTTACCATACTGGGAGGATATACAGGGTCAGGAAAAACAGCCCTTTTACAGGAATTAAAGCACCAGGGTCAATACGTGATCGACCTGGAAGGTATTGCCTGCCATAAAGGTTCGGCATTTGGCAGCATTCATATGCCACCACAGCCTACACAGGAAATGTTTGAGAACAGGCTGGCCCTGGAACTGTCAGAACTGGTGGGAGAAATAGGGCAGGAAGAGAACACCAGTTATCCAACTATCTGGCTGGAAGACGAAAGCCAGCGTATAGGCAATTTGAATATCCCCATGGATCTCTGGGAAACCATGAGAACAGCACCTGTCTATTTCCTTGATATTCCTTTTGAACAAAGACTGGACTACCTGATAGAAGATTATGGACGGGGAGATATTCAAAAATTAATGGATGCCACTTTGCGCATTACAAAGAGGCTGGGTGGACTTGAAACAAAAAATACTATTGCTTATCTTGAAGAAGGAAATATCCGTGAGGCCTTTCGTATCCTGCTTCAATATTATGACAAGCGGTACTTTAAGGGCCTGCACAATCGGGAAGACGTATCAGCGTTATTAAATAAAATACCCTGTGAAAAGGTAACCAGTTCCAATGCACAGGCCTTGCTCAACCAATATCAAACCCTATGAGATTCACTATTGTAATTTTTCTTACGCTCTCAACATTTTTTTCTTCAGCCCAGGTAGTTAGCGGTTTATATACAGGCACACTGGTAAATGACAGTACCAAAAAAGAACAACGTTATGAATTAGCCCTTAGTGAATACCGTGGGAAGATCACGGGATATTCCTATACCACCTTTGTAGTGAATGATACTTTTTATTATGGCGTCAAAAGGGTCAAAGCCACACGAAAGGGAGATGTTCTTGTTATTGAAGATGATAAGATGCTCGTGAACAATTTTCCTGAGTCACCGGCAAAAGGCGTAAAACAGATCAATACCATTCGTTTAAACAATGAAGATACCCTGCGGGCTGCCAATGGCACCTGGCAAACTACACGTACTAAGATCTACTATGCCCTACATGGTGGGGTTCAAATGCGGCTGGATAACGATAGCACGCACTCGGCACTTATTGGACAATTAAAAGAACTTAATATCATATCTCAACCCCATTACCAGGAAACGGTGGTAAAAACACAGGTAAAGGAAGAGAAATTAAAAACTCAACCGGAAAATAAAACATCAATAACTCCTGCCGGCATTGAAACAAAATCAACAGCAAGAGCAGAAGTAAAAAAGACAACAAAACCTGAGGTTGCTGAACCAAAAACAATTGAGCCCCCGGCATCTAAACCAATGGTAAAGGAAGCTTCTGTAGCCACCAATAAAAAAGTAACTGCAGCACCTGTTTTCACCCCCCAATTGCCAACTACCATTCCGCATATACAAAGAAAGAACAGGCAACAGGAAGCAATAGATATAACTTCGGACAGCGTAGTACTGGCTTTTTATGATAATGGAGTAGTTGATGGTGACTCTATCTCTGTGTATGTTAACGGAGAGAACATTATCTCTAACAACAAGCTTACAGCTGTAGCTACTAAAAAGACCATACACCTGCCCAATGTAGAAACCATTGAGATCATCCTGGTTGCTGAGAATCTTGGAACTTTACCTCCAAATACAGGATTGCTGGTGGTAACAGATGGCGACAAGACCTACCATGTAAATTTCAGTGCCGACCTGCAGACCAATGCAGCTATCCTGTTCAAAAGAAAACTGAATAAATAATTATGTCTGAACAATATAAACTTACTGAATATTCCAAAGGCGGAGGGTGCGGTTGCAAGATCGCGCCTTCTGTTTTACAACAGATCGTTCATACGCCCAACACAACCAATTTCCCACAGTTACTGGTAGGTAATGACAGCAATGATGATGCAGCAGTGTACCAGGTAAATAATGATACCGCTGTTATATCAACAACCGATTTCTTCCTTCCCATTGTCAATGATCCGTATGATTTCGGACGCATTGCTGCAGCCAATGCTATCAGCGATGTCTATGCCATGGGCGGCACGCCATTAATGGCAATTGCGGTTTTGGGATGGCCCTTGGAAAAGCTTCCCGCAGAAGTGGCACAGAGAGTCCTGGAAGGTGGAAGGTCAATTTGTGCGGAAGCAGGTATTCCTTTAGCTGGCGGTCACACCATTGATTCAAGCGATCCCATTTTTGGGTTGGCAGTTACAGGAACTGTATCATTGAAAAACCTGAAGCAAAATAACACAGCGCAGGAAGGGGATATCTTATTCCTTACCAAACCAATCGGTGTTGGGATCATGGCCACAGCAGTAAAAAGAAAATTGCTGAAGGATGAACATTATCCTGCGCTGGTAAAGCAATTGAGTACCCTTAATAAAACAGGCGCTGAACTGGGCAAACTGGAAACCGTACATGCGATGACGGATGTGACAGGTTTTGGACTCTTGGGTCACCTGGTGGAAATGACCGAGGGCAGCGGCCTGAGTGTAGAACTGGATTATAATGCTTTAAGAAAAGTGGAAGGCCTTGATGAATACCTGAAATTAAAAAGCATCCCGGATGCCACCTCACGCAACTGGAACAGCTATAGTACCAAGGTGAAGTTTGATAAAGGCGTGAATGTTATGGAAGCGTTCAACCTGCTTCCTGACCCCCAGACCAACGGAGGCCTGTTGATAGCTGTAAAGGAAGATGCAGCAGACGAGCTAAAGTCGCTCCTGGCATCAGCAGGTCTCGCAGATTTTACACAGCCTATAGGCAGGTTCACTGCTAAAAAAGAAAAAGTGGTTTACGTACAATAAGATGCACTCCATTCATACAACACCCTGAGATGAAAATCATTGGATCTTCTATATTTTTTTTGTTATGCTCCAGCATTGCATTTAGCCAGGCAAATGCCGATAACCTGTCCTGGAGTGCTACCCGCAAACTAACCGTTGAGGATTTCACTATCAAAACAAAAGACTTACAGGCCTCCACTTCCTATGGTCAATATTATATGGATTTCGAAGTGAGGGGGTTTGATGCCTTTAGTAAAAATTTCAATAAAAGAGTTCATAACTATTTGATACGGTCAGCGTCATGGATCGATACTACAAGTGATGTCACGATCGCTCTTCGGTACCAGCAAACCCTATTTGACATCTGCGAGATATACACACGGCAATTGCGTAAAGATCTGAAAGAAAACAGGAAGAAATTATTGAAAGGAACACAGATTGTCAATGAATTAAATGCTACGGCAATGAGTGCTTTCTCCCGGCGAAGGCTTGCTTATGATAGTGAAACAGGCTCTGGAACAATTGCAGAGAAACAATCACAATGGGAAGAGCAGGTGCAAAAAGAATTGGCAGCCCTGCAAGAGTATGCCCTGCAATAATTTATGGTGAAACAAAAAATGAATGTCTCCGTATCCGAAGCTTAATATCCGGCTTTTACTTCCTTATTCGCTTCTGTGCTGATGCCAGACCTGTGCAGTATCAATTTTTCAGTAACGGTATTCATGGAAAGCTCTATCCAGCCATGATAAACATTCCCATCTTTCACAATCTGGAAGGGCAGGAAGTTATGGTCAGCATTCTTCCACAATCCAATCCAGGAGTTGCCTCCATCGCTTATGATCTTCTGTGTCAATAAAATAAAAGAAAGTTCATACCAGGTATAACCCGGGTGTTCATTTTTGATCAAATCATATTTGTTGAGTATGGGCGACTCATCATCCTGGTTATTCAACAGGTTGCGTTTGATTCTTGAAAACACATAATACTGCAATTTATCAACCTTCATGATCGGGTCTCCCACCAGCTGAACAGAAAACGAACAATCAGTTATGCTATCATTATCAATGTCAAGGCTTTTGGAATGGCCTTTACTCACTTCAAAGTTTCCAAGATCCTTATAAAACATTACCGGATGTACCGGTACTGGTATTGGCTGAACTACCGTGTCTTTTTTACACCCTGCCATCATGATGAGCAGGAAGGCTGCTAACAAGTATTTATTCACTTTCATTTTATGGTAATCAAAAACCTTCTTCAAAGTATATATACCTGTTGGATGCCTAAAATGCTTTGCGGATGACCTGTTATTTTTTGTGTATGACTTGAGAAATAAGAAGGTTAAACGATGCCACAGCAGTAAAAAAAGAATACGAAGGTTTATCATTGTTACTACCTTTATTCTACCCTCAGGAAATTCTTCCCGCACCCAGGTTTCGCATTCTTTAACCTAAACATACATCACATGGAAACCTCTATTGCAACCCGCAGTAACCTCCAGGTCATTCAACAGGCTTTTAATGATTTTGCAAAGGGTAACATCCCTGCCATTATTGACACTCTTGCCGAAGATGTGCGCTGGGGCAGCTTCAAGATCCCCGGAGCATCCATGTCAGGAAATTTCTTTGGCAAAGAAGGCGTACAGGATTTTTTCAAACACCTTGACGAACAGATCAGGTTTTCCGTTTTCGAACCACGAGAGTTCATCGTGCAGGGTGATAGCATCATAGTTTTAGGACACCAGGCTGGCATTGTGAAAAGCACCGGCAAAGCTTTTGAACACGATTGGTGCTTTAGTTTTAAAATGAAGAATGGGAAAGTTCAAAACTATTTTGCCTTTACGGATTCCTATGAACAGGCCAAAGCATTTAGCTGAAATAACTGCGATCTCCACCGGTTATAGGTCTCATTTTTCATATTTAAATCATGGTTTATGAAAAAAGTAATCATCCGTTTTGATTTTCCCAATGTCAGCCAGCAACAATATGACAACGTTTGGAAAGAATTGCGAGCCAGCGGCAACGATCATCCAAAAGGATTAATATTTCATGTTGGTGGCCCCACTACTGGTGGTTGGATGGTAGTGGATGTTTGGGAGTCTGAAGAGGCATTTAAAAACTTCAGCTCCACCCTGATGCCCATTATTGCCAGGCAGGACATCCCACAGGTTCAGCCTTCCATCTCACCTGCCTATAATGTGTATGAAGGCAATTTGCACACAGCCTGATTAAATTTTTTAAGGCGGGATCACCCCGCCTTTTTTATTCCTTATCAATACATGAATATATTTAGGAGCCCAAACCCTAACATTAATACCAGGGACCTAAACTATTAAATGGAAAGAAACTATATAGAAGATCAAAACTTTGCAAATAAGGATTATTCAACAATTCCATTGCCTGTATCGGTCTACGAAAATTGCCAGTTCAGTCATTGCAATTTTGCGGGTGCTAATATTTCAGCTATTCATTTTATTGAATGCAGTTTTCATAATTGTAACCTGGCAGCAGCCAATTTAAGCAAAACTGTTTTCAGGGATGTGGTCTTTAAAGATTCCAAGCTGGTAGGGCTTCGTTTTGAAAATTGCGACAGCTTCCTCATTTCAATGGCTTTCGAAAACTGTAACCTGCAACTCTCCTCTCTTTATGGTTTAAAATTAAAAAAGACGCATTTCAATAATTGCATGCTTCACGAGGTGGATTTTACAGATGCAGATCTTAGCGGTTCTTCCTTTAACAACACAGACCTGTCAAATGCAAGCTTTTACAATACCAACCTCGAAGGTGCTGATCTTCGCACAGCTTCTAATTATGCCATTGATCCGGAGGTCAACCGCATACAAAGGGCCAGGTTTTCTATTAATGGTTTACCGGGTTTACTGTTGAAATATAAAATAAGGGTGGATTGATTTAAGCTGCTGGTTTGTTTAAAATTTTCTTGAAAGCAGCAACGAAGCTTGTCAAGGCTGCCGGGGTTTCTTTATCTGTGATCTCCCCATTTTCATTGATCTTGCCCTTAACACCCTGGATCAACAAAGTGGTTTCTTTAGTAAATACTGCCATTATCGTCTTCATAATCAATTGTAGTTCTTCATGCCCTTTTTTACCGCTTGCAGAAGCCGTGATCAATCCTACAGGCTTATCCGAAAAAACAGTAGTGGATACACACCATTCAATAGCGTTTTTAAGTCCGCTGGGAATACTGAAAACGTATTCAGGTGTACAAATAATAACACCATCAGCCCTCTCAATGAATTGCCTGAATTCTATTACTGAAGCAGGTGTATTATCAATTGAAAGTTCAGGGTCAAAATGGGGTAGCGTTTTTAAGTCTGGATAAATAGTCAAAGTCCAATCATCAGAAGTCAGACCTGCAATATAATCAATTAGCTTTTGGTTGGCAGAATTACTGCTTGCGCTTCCAATTATTACAAATACATGGTTCTTTTGTGACATTCAAGCTATTAAAACTCCACATTATTGATCATGGACTGCCTGAACAATTTAGTATAAATTAAGGAACAAAATATTATGCTACTTCCTTCCCCTCCTCACTTCGAATAAAATAGATTTTGTTGTTGTTTTTCCCACGTTTTTCACACTATGTGAACCAGCGCCCATCACCATGGCACTGCCAGCTTTCATTGTATACGTTTGCTTGTGGCCATCCTTATCTGTAAATTCCGTTGTCCCACCCTGAATCACGTACAATGCAGCATCGGGATGTGAGTGCATGGCAGAAGACTGGCCGGGTTTATAAGATACTTGTAACACCCTGATACCCATGGAATCGTTCAATACTTTATATAAGTTGGGGGCTATCCTGGTGGCATCCATTGATGAATCCTGCGCTTCACTACCATCCTGGCGATTGATCTCTACCAATATTACCTTGGTAGTATTTTTCCCTATGTTTTTTACACTATGGGTTTCCGCTGGTGAAATGGCTGACATTCCTGTTTTCAAATCCGCTCTTGTTTCCTTCCCACTATTATCTGTGAATATAGAAGACCCACCTTCTAAAACATACATAGCATTCTCAGGATGAGAGTGCATCGCAGAGGAATCTCCTGGTTTATAGGTTGCATCCAGCATCCTGATACCCAATGAATCTGCCAATACCTTGTAAAGTCCAGGTGCCACTTTTACCGCGTCCATTGCTCCGGGTTTTTCAGATGGGGGTAATGTATCAGATTTGGTTTCCGTAACCCGGGTTGAATCTGTTGTTGATGATACTTTACTATCATTTCCATTACAGGCGGTAATAAAGAGAATCATCCCAATGGCCAAAATATATTGGCAATAGAACTTTAGGCTCATAAATTATGTTTAAAACGTTGGTGAATTAGAGCAGGAAGAAAGGATGTTAACCCGGGGCAGATCTAAATTAAATTTAAGTATAACTAACGGTATTATGCAATCTTTTTTTGACAATAAGAGTGAAGCGCATCATTTCCCGTTGGGGGATTTACAATATACAGCATGGCCTTATATGCAACTGAATAAAGCTTTAAATTAAAGCTTAATAGTCTGAGAAGTTGAGTGAATAGATTAATTATTAAACTCTTTTTCAATTGTGCCGAACCGTATGCCAGATTCTTTAAAGAAGTTTTCCAGCAATTCGTATTTCTGCTCGCAGAAATCTCCCGTGTTTACCCTAGTTGAATTAACTCGGTGTCCCATGCATTCAAAACACAACTCAATGTAGGCGAATGTTTTTCCAGACACATCCACAAACAATATGGCGTTTCGTGGATTGTAACATTTAATGTCAATTTCAGTAAAGAAGGGTCCACGGTAACCAATATTATATAAGATCTGTGTTAAGGTGTTTATTTGTATGTTATTAAGTGTTTTAGTTTCATTCAGTTTTGCAAAATCAACTGTTCCGTTCTTCAATGGCACCTGGCCACCCATAACAATTGAGTCTGGTTTTTTAAAAGAAACAAGCAAGACTTTACTTGCTTTTGAAAATGGATAGATTGTTAGTCTTTTTGCAGCAGAATATCTATGCCTGATCAAACAATTTCTATTTCTTTGACTTTCTTCTCTTTCTCGCTTAGTTACAAGCCTGGGTGGACCCGGCAAAGGCGTCAATTGGGCATGAGATATTTTGGATAAATTAAATAGTAAGGCTAAAAATATAAATCTAATCATTGGTTATAAAGCAAGAGTTAACTATAGCAATTGGGCAAGTATATTGACACATAGAAAATATGAAAATAGTTTACCTGTTTTCGGTGGGGGGACTTGGGAACTAATTAATCTTCCAATTCCTCCATACTCATGGAGAAATCCGTTATGTAAAATTTGATGTTTTCATAAGCAAGTATCTTATTCATAACTTCCTCAGATTGACCATAGTCTATAAGTAAAATACTAGTCACTTTTTGGGTTTTATCCTTAAAATCTATTGTAAGTTCGCCTTTTGGAAATCCACCGCTGTCCATGGCATCATTGCAGGCAATGTGGGTGATTTCTTTGATTGAATAGAAGGTAACAATCTTATAATTGTCAACTTCAATCTTGTCGGGCAATAAAGTTAAAAGACCTGGCCGCTTAATCCTGCAGAACGTGTATAGGATAAAAAAAATTGGCGTTCCTAAAAACGCAAAAACCACCACCTTTTTTACAAACTCAGATGTGGTTAAGATGAAATAGGCGGTTTTCATCTCACCTGAAGAGTGCATCGAAGGAACCATGTGCAATGCAAACAATACAAGCACAACCAGGCACGCCATTAACAAATAATAAAATGTTTTGGTCAGCCACGTAATTTTTAAATTAAGGATGACAGGGTAACTTGTTTCCATGTACGATGAACCTGTAATATAGCTTGCTTAAACTATTATTTACCACCCAACGCATCAATCCGTTCCGCCAACTTCCTGTCCTTATCCGTTACAATATCTCCCGCATCATGTGTTGACAACCACAGTTCCACCGTGTTCCAGACATTCGTCCATTTTGGATGATGGTTCATCTTTTCAGCGATCAATGCCACCCTGGTCATAAATGCAAATGCTTCACTGAAATCCTTAAACTCGTATTTCCTGTATAGCGTGTTTTCTTTTTCCTGCCACATAACTTAGGCTTTTTAGTAAATCTTAAAATTATGAAACTATCCCACCAATCAGAAGTATAATCATGCAGCATCGAAACAGGAGAACAGAAATATAATTATGTACCCAAATCCTAAAACACCAGGTGTTCCTTATTCTTGATCTTCTCATTGGTCAGCTCCAGCACCAGTTGCACTCCATTAATAGATTTGATGGATTGCACCAGGTGTTGCAATGCTTCATCAGAAACATAATCATCCTTCAGTAACCACAGGAAATCAAGGTGCTTAAACTCGGGCAACAAGTACTCGCCATCATTCTGGTTTTTATAGAGGTAATGCTTCAGGCAGGTGGATGGCTCCGGGTATTCGTAAATGGAAAAGAAATAGCTCCTGTTCTTTTTCTTTAACTGAATCTCCAGCTCATTATTGATACGAAAATCAATGCCCAGTAATTTATTCAATTGCCAGCAGAACTGGTAATCCTTTAACGGCGCCATGATCCCCAGCAGCTTGGTCTCTTCAAAAAAGCCATCTGTCAGATCTTTTGTATCCAGGACTAATTTCATAACGATAGCTCAATAATTGGTAAAATACTAAAACTCTACAGTAGTTGAAAGTGGCTGGGCGCCACGGATATATTCCACTTTGGCGGTATCGCCTTTCTTAAATTTTGATAAGGCCTGCATATAATTTTCCAGGGAAGTGATCTTTATATCACCAAGTCCTGTAATGACATCCCCTGTTTGCAACCCTGCTTTTTTAGCTGGCCTGTTATCACTTACACCATCCACTCTTACCCCAACACCATTAAATGTATAATCCGGCATAATGCCCATGGTAACCGAGAACCTGGCCGACGTAGTGGTTTGTGCTTCCCGTGTTTTGGTAAAAGCCAGTCGCTGGTTTTGTTTATCACTCATTTGCACCAGGCTATAAATATGCTTGACCACATTCATCTCCCCGGCAAAGTTGATCTTGTTATAATCATCGGTAGGTTTATGGTAATCGCTGTGAAGCCCGGTGAAATAAAACAACACCGGAATATTCTTAAGGTAAAATGAAGTATGGTCGCTGGGGCCTGTACCACTGGAGTCAAAATGAAATTGAATGCCATCATTGTACAAGCCATGTTTCCCCTTCATACTGTAAAAACTGCCCCATGAAGGAGAGGTACCATAGCCACCGATTGTCATGGTATGTGAGCTGTCATTCAACCTGCCTACCATATCCATATTGATCATGTAATTCACGGAGCCCAGGTCAATGGTAGGATGTTGGGTAAAGTATTTTGAACCATATAGTCCCAGTTCTTCGCCTGAAAAGGCAATAAACAGGTAATTATTGTTTTTGAGTTTTGAATTCTTTAATAACCTTCCCAACTCTATAAGGGCGGCTGTACCGCTGGCATTGTCATCGGCACCATTATGTACCTGATGTTTATTTTCTACCTCTCTTGAATTGCCATCCTCTCCATATCCCAAATGATCAAAATGTGCACCCAGGATAATAGTAGTTGGTGCGCCGTTATCTATATACCCCACAACATTGGTGCCTGTGCGTTTTTTCTCAGAAATGGAGGTTTTGAACCGCAGGTCCAGCGCTGCAGAAGGATCTGAAAGGTATTTGTTGGCTATCTCTTTATTCAAATAGACAACAGGAATGGAAACGTGTGGTGTATGGTCCTTCCCGTCAAAACGAAGTCCATCATCCCTGGAAGAAGTATTGTAGATAATAAAAGCTGTCGCACCTTTTGCCGCCACTTCTCTTGTTCTGTTCAAAACTGCATTGGCGAGGTCAAAATGAGGGTTGGTGGCATTAGAATCTATCAGATCCCGAAGATTCAGGAACCAGGGCATATTTGGCTCTTCCAAAGCCAGGGAAGGCATCGCCGCAATGGATCCATCTGCACTGTAGCTAAACGGGAAAAAATCTTTACCCAGGACCAGGGTGTTGTCATCGATCATGAAAAACGTGGAAGGGTCCACCTGTTTACCTTCCGCCACTTCAAAAGGCTGGTAGTATTCATTCACGCCCTTAGGCTGTAATCCTTCTTTTTTAAAAGCTTCACTGATATAGGCTGCCGCAAGTTTCTCCCCTTCGGTGCCAGTACGCCTTCCCTCCAGTTTATCGTCGGCCAGGTACTGAATATGTTGTTCCAGGTTGGCCACTAACAGCTTGTCTTCTTTTTTTAATTTTTGGGCCTGTACTAAGGTGGCTGAAAAAAGGAACAGAACGAAAAGGCGGGTCTTGATCACGTTAAAAAGTTTTACGGAATGAACAGAGGGCAAAATTATCATTGCCTGTCCTCAGATAGACGATAAAACTCTTTTTTTAATAAATTTATTTTCCTTAAGCTTTTTCTAAAACTTCCAATATCGTAAGCCCTTGCCGACGGGGCTGTCTACCTTTGCGCGGCGATAGAGTGGCTAAAAAAACAATTCATATAGCTTTAGTAGGTAATCCCAATAGCGGAAAGACCTCCCTGTTCAATACACTTACCGGTTTAAACCAGCGTGTGGGCAACTTCCCAGGCGTTACCGTTGACAAGAAAACCGGGCATACCCCCATTTCTGATAGCCTCTCAGGTAATGTCATTGACCTGCCGGGTACTTACAGCCTGTACCCTAAAAGGCTGGATGAGTGGGTAAGCTATCGCGTATTGCTGAACCAGGATAAGGATATACACGCGGATATTTTTGTGGTGGTGGTGGATGCCAGCAATCTCAAACGCAACCTTTTATTCTGTTCCCAGATACTGGACCTGAAAAAACCGGTGGTAGTGGCATTGACCATGCTGGACCTGGCGAACAAAAAAGGGATTGAGATAGATGTGCCTGAACTGGAAAGAGAGCTGGGTGTTCCCGTGGTTTCGGTCAATCCCCGTAAAAACAAGGGCATCGTTCAATTAAAAAAAGCCATTGAACTAACCGCATCGCATTTATATAAAGTACCTGTCAGGGACTTCATTGATAATAAGGCCATGGCCACTGCGCCAATTGACGACCTGAAAAAGCTCGTTCCTTCGGCAAGTGATTATTCGGCCATTCATTATTTGATCAACCACGAAGAATTTCAATTAAGTCCTGCCATGCAGGAAGATATTGAAAACATAGAACGCAAGCATGCGTTCAACCCCACCCGTACACAGGCATCAGAGATCCTGCAGCGTTATGGCCGTATCAAGCACATTATGCAGGTAGCTGTAATAGAGCCCGATCCCATGCAGCAAACCATACTGACGGACAAGTTGGACAATGTGTTGCTCCACAGGAAATGGGGTTACCTCATTTTACTGGCAGTATTGTTCATCCTTTTTCAAAGTGTATTCTACCTGGCCCAGTATCCCATGACATGGATAGAGATGGCCTTTTCGTCCTTTAGCAGCTCATTGTCCCAGTCCTTGCCAGATACATGGTGGAGTGACCTTATTATAAATGGAATCATCGCCGGTCTTAGCGGGATCCTTGTTTTTGTTCCGCAGATTATGATCCTTTTTGCCCTCATCACCCTACTGGAAGACTCCGGCTATATGGCCCGTATCAGTTTTCTAACGGACAGGTTGATGCGCAGCGTGGGATTGAATGGTAAAAGTGTAATGCCGCTGATCAGCGGTTTTGCCTGCGCCGTGCCTGCCATCATGAGTGCCCGTAATATAGAGAATAAGAAGGAGCGTTTGCTGACGATTCTCATCACACCATTAATGAGCTGCTCGGCACGGCTTCCCGTTTATACTATCCTGATAGGACTGGTAATACCCAACCACTATCTTTTAGGACTATTCAGCGTGCAGGCACTGGTCATGATGGGATTATACCTGTTAGGATTAGCCATGGGACTATTGGTTTCATTCATTGCCAAGTGGTTTATAAAAAGCAAGGAGCGCAGCTTTTTTATATTGGAGCTACCTACCTATAGGGCACCTAGGGTAAAGAACATGGTGCAGACCATGGTGAACAAAGCCAGGATATTTGTTACTGATGCCGGAAAGGTTATTATGGTCATAAGCCTGATACTTTGGGCGCTGAGTACTTTTGGACCCGGCAGAATGGGAGAGGTGCAGGAACATTATAAAACAGAGATCGCTAAAAACCCTGCAAAAGCCGATTCCTTACGTATTGTCATGAATACTGCCAAACTAGAAAATTCCTATGCGGGCATTTTAGGAAAATCTATTGAACCCGGGATCAAACCATTGGGTTATGACTGGCGTATAGGTATAGCGCTGATAACTTCTTTTGCCGCCCGCGAGGTGTTTGTTGGTACTATGGCAACCCTTTACAGTGTGGGAGAGGATGAACAAGGAATGTTATTAAGAGACAAACTGAGAGCAGCTAAAAAAGAGGATGGCACTCCTTTGTTTACCATGGCCACCGGTATTTCCCTGATGTTGTTTTATTTATTTGCCATGCAGTGCATGAGTACTTTAGCGATCACCCGTCGCGAAACGAAGACATGGAAATGGCCCATCATCCAGTTCACCTACATGACCACTATTGCATACGTTATGAGCTTTATAGCCTATCAGTTGTTGAAGTGATCCCACAATAGTTTGGATAATTTCCTTGTCAGCTCCCATGCCTCGTTTGATTTGGCATCCCAGCTTTGATCCTTTATGTTTTTGGTACAGATGCAGAATATATATCGGGCATCATCCCCATTTACAAACAACACTTCGCTGCGCGATTCATCTACTGCACCGCCCTTGCTTGCCACGAAAACATCGGAAGGAATTTGAGAGATGGCATATTCATCCCAGTAATTTCTGCCCAGCAGCCGCAGCATTTGCGCACTGCGCTCTTTATTGATGATCTCACCTTTTACGATCTTTTCCATCAGTGTAGCCATTTCACGGGGAGTGGTTTGTCCCCAGCCATACTGGGCGCGGTTGGCTTCTCTTCCAGGCGTTCTTGAGTTCACCCTCGTTGATTGAAATCCAAGGCTATCAAGTATGGCATTGATCCTCGTTCCGGTGCCGGCAAGGCTTTGCAACCACAGGCTGGCAGTGTTGTCACTCATTACCAACATCAGCATCACTACTTTACCCAATTCAATTCTTTCAGTGTCTTTAAAAGAACCTAGTATATCTACACCTGCATATAAAAGCGAATCCCGGTAGGTAAGCTTCTGGTGAAGGTCCAATTCTCCTTTATTTACCTTATCCATCACTCCTGTTAGTATTGGCACTTTGACCATACTGGCTGTGGGGAATAGAGAATCTTCATTGATCATCACCGTTTTCCCGTTCTTTAAATTCTTTACATATACACCCACCTGCCCGTTAAAGCCCTGTAACAATTCGTGCACCTTACTGTAAAGTTTTTTATCCGTTTTCTGGGCATATGATCCCATAAAAATTCCGAGGCTGATAATACTAAGTACAATCTTATTCATCATGTTATTCAAATATTTATACTTACACACAGGAAGCTTAAATGTAAAACCAATTTTCTAACGCTCAATTGCTTTGTTAAGGATGGAGGGAAAGACATATACCTATCGGGAATGAATAATTCCATGTCTTGTTCAAATATCAATACTGACACAACGCATGCAAATTGCCTGATATCCTGGCTTTTATTTGGCTTTACTCCACTTGTGTGCCGTGTCTGCACCGCCTCTTTAAAGAGGCGGCTCATAGGCGGCTCAAAGGCGTTTCATACACGGTTCAAAGGCGGCTCATACTAGCCGGAAGTCGGTAATTGGTAGCCGGTACCCAGGTGCGAATTCTGAGTGATACCAAAACAGGTACACAGTTTTTAATGTCATTACATGAAACGTTGTTCAGATATCTGAAGTAAGTACGTAGGCTATTCTGAAGTTTTTGTCTTTTACATATCCCAAATAGAAAAAGGGCCCCCAAAGAGCCCTTAATTTATAATAGTCAAATCGTACGCTTATTTATCAACAACAGCCTGCACCTGGCTCACAACATGGCTTTTCAGCAAATACGGTAATGCTGAAAATGCCTAAACCTGATTGCTCCAGTTCTTTCAGTTCTTCAGCAGATATATACTGCAATAATATTTCACCAGGAATAGTAATCTGCTTTTCTTTCTGAAGGGTAATGTTAGTAAATCCAGTTCTTTTAATAATATCCAGGTACTCCTGTTTTTGAATGGCTCCGGATACACAACCTGCATACATTTCCGCTGCCTTTTGCAACTTTTCAGGCAACTGGCCAACCAATACAATGTCTGAAATGGAAAAATTTCCGTTTGGCTTAAGTACCCGGAATATTTCCTTGAATACATTCTCCTTATTGGGCACTAAATTCAAAACACAATTACTGATGACCACATCAGCTTTATTGGCTGTTAAGGGCATCTTTTCAATATCGCCCTGGCGAAACTCGATGTTATTGTATCCCAGCTTATCTACATTGGTCCTTGCCCTTTCCAGCATGGCTTCACTAAAATCAATGCCGATCACTTTTCCTTTTTCACCAACTATTCGACGGGCTACAAAAGCATCATTGCCGGCACCGCTGCCCAGGTCAACGACAGTGTCGCCTTCTTTCATTTGCGCGAATTCAGTGGGTACACCACAACCCAACCCGAGATCAGCATCAGGATTATATCCTTCCAGCTTTGTATAATCTTCCCACATAATAGAGTAAACTTCATCACCACAACAGGACGATGTAGCCCCGCAACAGGAGGCCTTATTTTGTTCCAGCCCCTGGCTGGCGATCTGGCTGTATTTTTCTTTAACCAGTTCTTTTAATTCTGTTTCATTATTCATATAGATCGTTTTAAAAGTTTTAACAACAGGCTTTATCGTTTTTGATTTTCAGGTTCAGGAATAAGGCACCAATGTCATTACTGAATTTTTCGAATGCCTTCCAGTTGATACAATAGCAGGACCGCGGTCCGTCTATTGTTCCATCAATCAGTCCTGCATTCTTTAATTCTTTCAGGTGCTGCGAAACAGTGGACTGTGCAAGCGGAAGTGTATCTACAATATCTCCGCAAATGCATTCATTCTTTTGTGCCAGCACTTTCAGAATGGCGATACGTGCGGGATGGCTGAGTGCTTTTGCAAACTCCGCCAGTTCCTGTTCCTTTTTCCCAAACTCTTCTTTTTTGTGAAAGGCCATTGTATAATCTTATATCGCAAATATACGATAATAACGATCCGGGCAAAAATATTTCCCATGCAGGGGTATTGGCTCTACGCCACCCATGAAATGTCATGCATGAAACCGGGATAGCCTACTATGTTAGTAGAGCCATTACAACTTCGTAAGTCTTTCCACTGCCTGTCCTAATGTTTCTTCTTTTTTGGAAAAACAAAACCGTAGCACCTGGTGATTGGTTTCCTGCTGGTAGAATGCCGAAACCGGGATGGTGGCCACACCATATTCGTTGGTCAGGCGGATGGCAAATTCTTTTTCATTTTCCATTGATATATCCTGGTAAGAGTAGACCTGGAAATAACTGCCATAACTGGGGATGGGTTTAAATCTGGTTTCTTTCATCAATGATTGCAGGTGATCGCGTTTCTGCTGAAGGAAAGAACCCAATTCGAGATAATGTTCTCTTTGTTTTATAAAGGTTGCCAGCGCAACCTGCTTAGGTGTGTCGCAGGTGAAGCAGTTGAACTGGTGCACCTTGCGAAATTCACTCATCAAATATTCTGATGCGATACTGTAGCCTAGTTTCCAGCCCGTGCAGTTATAGACCTTACCAAATGAAAAGGAGACAAAACTTCTTTCCAATAGTTCAGGATGCTGTAACACACTTTGGTGTTTCAGACCATCAAAGATCAGGTGCTCATACACTTCATCACTGATGATAATAATGCGTGTTCCTTTTACAATTGCAGCCAGTTGGTCAAGATCTTCTTTGCTCAATACACTTCCCGTTGGGTTATGTGGTGAGTTGATCATGATGGCCTTTGTCTTTTCTGTAACGCTTTTTTTGACCTTAGACCAGTCAATAGTGTAGGAAGGAAATTCCAACTGTATAGTCACAGCTTTGGCGCCATTTAATTCAATAGCTGGTATATAGGAATCATAGGCAGGCTCAAAAACAATGACCTCATCACCTGGTTGCAAGATAGTGGTCAATGCGGTGTATAGTGCATATGTGCCTCCCGGTGTAATAGTAATCTGTGTGTCGGGATTTATTTGAGATCCGTACAAATACTCAACCTTCTCAGCCAGCGCTTCCCTTAATGGAATGAATCCATTCATGTGCACATACTGGTTATGTCCTTTTTTCATGGCCTCATTCACCAATGCGATCAGTTCTTCACTCATAGGATAGTCAGGAAAGCCCTGTCCCAGGTTAATGGCATTATGCTGGACAGCCAATGAACTCATTACAGTAAAAATAGTAGTACCTACATTGGGTAGTTTGGACGGGAATTGTATTGCTGGCATATAAAGTTGCGATTCTGTAAAGAGAGCAAAATTAGGAGAATAGCAACCTGTATCAGGGAATCAAATGAAAGAATAGAGATTATCTATAGTAAAGAAGCAAGGGTAAACAGGTGTCGCTATTTGGTAGAATAAAGGGCAGGGTAAATTATTTCAGGCTATCACCGCGGTAGCTTCAATTTCGATCAAATATTCAGGCGCTATTAAACCCTTTACTTCTATCATACTGGTACAGGGCCTGATATCCTTAAAACATTCGCCATGCGCTCTTCCATATTCCTCCCATTGAGAAATATCCGTGACGAACATTCTTGTACGAACTACATGGCGTAATTCTGCGCCGGCTTGTTTTAATACAGTCTCTATTTTCTGAATAATGAATTTTGTTTGCAGGTAAGCGCTTCCTTCACCAATGAGGTTATTGTCTTCGTCAACGGCTACAGTTCCGGTTACTTCAACAACATTACCTATTTTAACGGCACGGCTATAGCCTACGATGTCTTCCCACTTGGCGCCGGAAGAGAAATTAATCCTGGTGCTGGACATATTTGATAGATATGTTTTCTGGTTTGATAAGCGCTTCACAATGAAAACGTAATAGCACCTGGGCCAGGGTGATCACATCCTTCTGGCAATATTCAACAATACGGTCAAGATCTTTTTCAACCCAATATACCGAGTTGACCATGCTGCCATCTATATCATCTTTAGGAGAAGGAATGCCCAACACTTTGGCCAGGAGTTTCAGAGAGGTAAAGCTTTTATAGTCTCCAAACTTCCACAACTCCATTGTATCGAGGTGTCGGATCTCCCAGGGTTTTCTTCCTGCTATCTTCAGTGCTTCAGGTATTTCAAGGCCATTGATGACCAGGCGCCTGCATATGTATGGATAGTCAAACTCTTTCCCATTGTGGGCACACAGGAATTTATCTGCTTCACCACTCCATTTTTGCAGCATGTCGCAAAACTCCCGTAACAGCTTTTTCTCATCATCTCCACAATACGATTTCAATACCAGTTTTTTGTTTTCTCCTGTTCCTTGCAGGCATCCGCAGGATATGCAGATGATCTTTCCAAACTCTGCGTATATACTTGCCCGTGGGTAGGAGGTTTCACTGGTCTCATCTTCCTTGTTGCGGTTAATGATGCCTGCTTTCAGGTCCCATAATTCTTTCCAGTCTTCCGGCAAATGGTTATAGGTCTCAAATTGAGAAACCGTCTCTATATCCAGGAAAAGTATATTGTTGAAATTCATACGACTATTTTTTACTGATTCGGGCAATACGTTAATCCTACGTCTTTGAAGTATAAATTACAAAAACTTATCTCCTTTATTCCTTTTTACTTCCGCTACGTAATGTTTGATCTCCTGTTCTTTATCCTTGTGACATATTAGTAAGACATCTTTTGTATCTGCCACGATAAAATCTTCGAGGCCCTGTAACACCACCAGCTTTTTATCCGGAACGTGCACCACGCATTTGGTTGTGTCAAACACGATGACATTATTTCCAGCCACTGCATTATCCAGATAATCCTTATCCATATTCTCCCAGGCGCTGTTCCATGTTCCCAGGTCGCTCCAGCCAAAGGATGCCGGTATGACAAACACGTTATCCGCTTTTTCCATGACCCCAAAATCAATGGAGATGTTGGAGCACTGAGGATAGATGTTTTCTATGATCTCCTTTTCTTCCGGTGTGTTCAGTTTTTCCTCTTCAGAGGCAAACAGCTCATACATTTCGGGCATATGCTTCTGGAAAGCATGTATGCCTCTTTTGATCTGCCAGACAAAGATGCCGGAGTTCCATAAAAAATCGCCGCTGGCAATGAATGTTTTGGCCAGTTCTTTATTGGGCTTTTCCGTGAAGGTCTTCACTTTAAACACCTTTGGAACGGCTTCCGCGCCATCATGCTGTATATATCCATACCCCGTGTTGGGATATGTAGGCGTAACCCCGATAGTCACCAGTGCATTAAAATGATTCACAAATTGCAGGGCATCCTCACAGGTTTCCAGGAACTTATCTTCCTGTAATATCAGGTGGTCGGCCGGGGCCACTATTAATGAAGCTTCCGGGTTGAGCTGTTGTAATTTGAATGATATATAGGCAATGCAGGGTGCAGTATTCTTCCTGTAGGGTTCTCCAATAATATTCTCTTTGGGCAGTTGAGGCAACTGGTGCCCGGTTATATCAATATATTCATTAGCGGTAACCACGTAAATGTTTTCGATGGGTACCAGTTTTTCAAATCTCTCGAATGTTTGCTGGATCAGGGTTTTACCTGTCCCTAAAATATCAAGGAATTGTTTGGGGTGGTTTACCCTGCTCAGAGGCCAGAAACGGCTTCCGATGCCTCCTGCCATGATGGCTACATAGGTACTGGTGTTCTTTCGATGAGTTTCTTGTTGCATTACTTCTTGTTCTGTTAGATTTCTTTTCACTTTGGTAATAGGCTGTGCAGTATGAATGGAAGCAGAGGTAAAGATGATGATTTTTATTATGGGTGTTATTAAATCAATCCTTCTTTTACGAGGTCGTGTAAATGAATGATGCCCAGGTACCGGTCATTTTCTGTTACTACCAGTTGCATGATCTCATTCTTCCTCATAATATCAAATGCATTTACCGCCATTTCGGTTGGACCAATGGTTTTAGGGCTTGGGGTCAAGATGTCCATTGCCTTAATGTGCTCAATGGATGTGCTTTTTTCCAGCATTCTTCTAAGGTCTCCATCGGTAATTATGCCGGCCAGCTTCCCTTCGCTATCCAAAACAGCTGTAACCCCCAGGCGCTTTTTGGTCATTTCCATGATCACTTCTTTTACCGATTGGTCATGCCGAACTTCCGGCCGTTCGTTTTCCACATAGAGGTCAGCTACACGCAGGTACAATTTCTTTCCCAGGGTGCCTCCCGGATGAAGCTTGGCAAAATCCTGCATGTTAAAACCCCGCTTTTCCATCAGGCACACAGCAATGGCATCACCCATCACCATTTGAGCTGTAGTGCTGGTGGTTGGAGCAAGGTTATTGGGACAGGCTTCCTGTTCTACAGTAGTGTTCAGGACAAAATCGGCTTTGCGGGCCAGGAAAGACCTGGTGTTACCCGTAATAGCTATCAGGCAGTTTCCAAAATTTTTGATCAGGGGCACCAGCACCTTGATCTCTGAGCTTTCCCCGCTTTTAGAGATTATGATCACGGCGTCTTCCTGTTGCACAATACCCAGGTCGCCATGTATGGCGTCTGCGGCATGTAAAAAGACAGAGGGAGAGCCTGTAGAATTGAGCGTAGCAACAATTTTCTGGGCTATGATGGCGCTTTTGCCAATCCCGCTGATAACGATCCGGCCCTTGCAGACCGCCAGCTTATCAATAGCATTATCAAAGTTATCGTCGAGCAGGTTTGCCAGCTGGGCTATGGCCGAAGCCTCCATTTCAATGGTACGGGCGGCGGCATTTCTTATTGAAGCTTTTAGTTCCAAGGCCCCAAAATTAGAGGTTTTGATGTCAAAAGAGGATTTCCAAAATTGGTTGTCATTTTAACTATTTAATCTTTCAAATGCGGGTAGTCCTTGCTAAATTCGCTTTCCTTTTTGACCAACGGCCTTAGTGGCTGCGCCATCCCCCTCTTATGTTAGAATTTTCTATTAGAAGGGTCAAAAGCACTTCCGCGATCGAGAGCTGTTTCAAATAAGGCAATCATTATCTATAAGCTTTATTTAAAGCTAAAATTGAAAGAAAATGCCTACCACGAAGAAAAACCCTGGCAAGAAAACTAAGGCCAGCCCCACTAATGGAATTGATTTAAACGCTGCACTGCAGGAGTATTTTGGTTTTAAAGATTTTAAAGGACAACAAAAACAAATCATAGAATCCCTGTTGGCAGGTAGGGATACCTTTGTCATTATGCCTACGGGTGGTGGCAAAAGCCTTTGCTACCAGCTTCCCGCTATGGTTAGCCCCGGTGTTGCCATTATTGTCAGCCCTCTTATTGCATTGATGAAAAACCAGGTGGACCTGGTAAGAGGCTATAGCAGCAATGATGATGTAGCCCACTTTCTAAACTCAACCCTAACTAAGAAAGAGATCAGGGAAGTACATGATGACCTGAAATCAGGTCGCACAAAAATGCTCTATGTAGCCCCTGAAACCCTTACCAAACAAGATAATCTTGATTTTTTCAGCGATCTGCAGATCTCGTTCTTCGCTGTGGATGAAGCGCACTGTATATCGGAGTGGGGCCATGACTTCCGCCCGGAATACCGCCGTCTTCGTGATATGATGGATATTATCAATCCTGATATTCCCGTCATTGCCCTTACTGCTACAGCTACGCCGAAAGTGCAAAGCGATATTGTTAAGAACCTGGGCCTCCGCAAGCCAGATATATATATATCCTCCTTCAACAGGGATAATCTCTACTACGAGATCCTTCCCAAGATTAAGAAGGACGAAACATTAAAAAGCATTGCCCGCTTTATTGTTCAGAGTAAGGGCAAAAGCGGCATTATTTATACCCTCAACCGCAAAACCACCGAGGAACTGGCTGATATGTTGATGGCCAATGGCATCAAAGCCGTGGCTTACCATGCCGGTCTAGATTCCAAACTGCGTTCGGAAAGACAGGACCAATTCCTGAATGAAGATGTCCAGGTAATCGTGGCCACCATTGCGTTTGGGATGGGTATTGACAAGCCAGATATCAGGTTTGTGATCCATTTTAATATTCCAAAGTCTATAGAAAACTACTACCAGGAGACTGGCCGGGCAGGCCGTGATGGACTGGAAGGAAAATGTATATTATATTATTCTCATAAGGATGTGTCCAAGCTGGAGCACCTGATGCGCGACAAGCCCTTGAGTGAAAGGGAAGTAGGGGCTCAGCTTATCAATGAGTCGGTTGCGTATGCAGAAAGTGGCGTCTGCCGCAGGAAGGTTTTATTAAGCTATTTTGGTGAAGAATATACTGTAGAAAACTGCGGTAACTGTGATAACTGTAAACATCCTAAGGAAAAGATAGAAGCCAAACAAAATGTAGTACAGGCTTTACAGGTAATTAAAGCACTGGATGAGCGCTTTGCGACTGATTATGTAGTGAAGATCATTACCGGTCACCTTACACCACAGATCAAGATGTTCAGGCACGAAGGATTGCCGGAATTTGGAATTGGCAAACAGCAGCCAGACCATTTCTGGAATTCGCTTGTTCGTCAAATGTTATTAGAAGATTTACTTAAAAAGGATATTGAAGAGTATGGCGTGTTGAAAATCACTAAAAAGGGGAATGACTTCCTGAAAAAGCCCAAATCTTTCATGGTCGTCCTTAACAACCTGTTTGAAGAAGCTAATGAGGATGATGAAGAAGGTGGAGATACTGCAGCCGGAGCAGTTATAGACGAGAAGCTGTTTACCATGCTCAAAGAATTGAGGCAAAAAGAAGCCAAGAAGAAAAATCTTCCTCCTTTTGTGATCTTCCTGGAAACATCATTACAGGATATGGCTACCATGTATCCAACTACTACTGATGAACTTGCGCGTTGCCAGGGTGTAAGTAAGGGAAAGGCTATAAAATATGGCAAGCCCTTTATGGAAGTGATCGCTCAATATGTGGAGGAAAACAATATTGAGAAGCCTGATGATTTCGTGATGAAAAGCGTGGTGAATAAGAGTGGCAATAAGGTACACATCATTCAACAGGTAGATAAGAAGATCCCGCTTGAGATGATTGCCAAGAATAAGGACCTCCGCCTGGATGCCTTATTGGAGGAAATGGAAACAATTGCAGCCAGTGGTACCAAGTTGAACCTTGATTATGCCATTGACCAGATGCTGGATGAATATGAGCAGGAAGAGATCATAGATTATTTCAAGGG
This sequence comes from Flavisolibacter ginsengiterrae DSM 18136, assembly GCF_059568575.1. Taxonomy (NCBI): domain Bacteria; kingdom Pseudomonadati; phylum Bacteroidota; class Chitinophagia; order Chitinophagales; family Chitinophagaceae; genus Flavisolibacter; species Flavisolibacter ginsengiterrae. The sequence goes on along the minus strand of NZ_JCANTR010000011.1, from coordinate 58,456 downwards.
TTGTGAGACATCTTCATTGGATATTGCACAACAGGAATTATCAGATAGTAATTATAACTGGGAGCAGTTAAAAATAATGCGTATCAAGTTTTTGAGCGTATATGGTAATTAATAAGGGAAGAGGGGAGGGAAGAATTTTTAGAAAACTATTCACAACTTTTCCTCTTTATATCGCTTAGTTCCTTATTTTTGCTGCCCCGAATAAATAAGGACGAAAGTTATTATTTGTTTAAGGAGGTGCGGTAGCTCAGTCGGTAGAGCAAAGGACTGAAAATCCTTGTGTCGGCGGTTCGATCCCGCCCCACACCACAAAAAAAGAGATCACAGAGATGTGGTCTTTTTTTTGTTTGTTTTGCTCTTCCGGACTGCGTTTCACTGGATGTATGCATCATAATACGCTTACGAATTTACTGAATTTCGTTCTCACTTATATGGAACCATCAGCCCTGTTATCTTCTTTTTACTGACGCATCTACTGACGCACGAGAAGCTTTTATTAACATTTCGCGGATTTTTAACCCCCGTGGTTCATAGTTCATTTGTAGCCTAAATACTTAAACGCCGGGTTGAACGCTTAACAGAGTAAAGAATATACTGTGTTCTTGTGTTCGTCTCACAAGTAGATCGATGGATCCGGAAACAGGAAGGTGATCTCTGCAGGTATCGGTGGTACGCACCAGGAGATACAGTTCAGTCCACCGCCAAGAGGTGTAAGAGCTGATATGTCTACCTGCTCTATTTTGCGATTTGGAAAGATCCCACACATCAGAGATAGAACTTCATCATCCAGATCCGTTCCGTAACCTGGTAGTATGATCAGGTCGCCCACTTCAAGGAAGTTGATGTAATCGCCTGTAGCATCGTCGTAGGACTTGTTGAGATGAAGGTTATTGGGTAATGTGATCACTTCAAGACCTGCGCTGTAAAGGCACAGTCTTATATGCCTGTAAACCTTCTCTGAGGTTACTCTGGTAAAGTCGTTCAGCAATACAGTGTTTTTATCAACAAAACGCAGCATTGCATCAACGTGCCCTGTACTGTCGCCTGGTAATTCGGGGATGATAATCAAACGATCAATCTGAAGCTGGTCTTTCAGTGTGTAGATCAGGTCCGATTCCCATTCAGGATTATCAGCGAATACACGTTCCGTAACCGCTGCGGTTGACAGATCACCTATTACATTACCTCCGTCCAAAATAATGGAACTGCTAACTGGTTTTATCCCCTTTGGTAAGGATAGTGATGCTGGTAGAGTACGTAAGTGCTGGTACTTTTTAGGCTTGTAATAACGCGGATCAAACCTGAACTGAACGCATTTGGTATCTGTCACCCATATAGGCATGAAGTCCCGGCACCAGATGTCCTGTGTGTTTTCTATCCACCGGAGAGGAACGTGATGACGTGCTAAAATACCTGTAAGCGCTGTTGCCACATCCGGCACCTGCTCACGCAATAGAGTAGACAGGTACACTGTTACCGTTTGTTGTCCGTAGATCATCGCCGGTGTTTTAAAAACTCACTGCCCATCAGAATTCTTATTTCGTCTAAAGCATCAGGATCAGTATGTCGTTCTTTATATAGCTGCTCTGCGATCCCGGTCTTGTCTTTGTGACCTAAGTGCGGATGGATAAGGAAGCGATAAGTCGCTTTGTGAAAGTACTTTTCTTTATCCTTGTCCTTGTTCTCGTTCAATCCGATCCTGGTTGCCTTGTAAACAGCTTCTTCTTCCAATGAAGTGAGCCCGTTGAGACTGGACACGCGTAGATCGTGTAGATAAAAACTAAAGGGCGTACTATCCCTGACGGCGGGAAAGTGAGAGAAGATGGTGGTTATGACCTTTAAAGGACCAAACACATTCGCTTTATTACTTTCAGAACCTGCCCGAGGATTCACATGTTGGATACTGCGGATCAATACTCCCGCATGAATCACGGGATCTTCACTTCCGAACGTTATGTCGAGACCTGACCCATGAAAATACCAGGTACCGGTTTTCAATTGCTCGTCGTGTTGATGACTGTAGTTATCTACATGACCGGAGCTCTCGTTACGATAGTAAAACTCGATCTCAAGGAAACGAAAATATTGATCACCTACAACCAGAACGCGATGATTGAATAAGTCTTCTGCTGCCTTTTGAAAGCTGAATTGAATACTATCTCGTGTGCTGGTGTCAATGGTAAACATCGTGTGTAGTTTCCACTAAGGTAGTGGGACTAAGCTCATGGAAGTACACACCCTCGAAGCTTTCGATAGTATATAATATCATCAGTATTATTAGATAGTATTCAAATAAAAATGATCCACGCTAAATACTATCAATCCGTTAATTATCTGGTCCGGAACTCCATTCCTGGTTTTCTTAATCCCGCCACTTCATTAGCCATTAATATAAAAACGTTCCAGCTAAGCCCTTTTGTACTAGGCCACCAGGAATCTGTCGTAGTCCATTTTGTAGGAATGAATTCTTTACTAAACGGCCATGCGGGATTCAGGTTAATTTCTGCCCAGGCGCGGTTTTCCATCATGCTTAAGGCCTTTTTCCACCCATGTTTTAGCCCTGTAACATATGCACAATATTCGGATCGAAACCAGCTTCCGCCATTATAATAATAACCATCGTTTTTCCCATCAGTATAATTCTCATCTCCGAATTTTTCAAAGGGCTGATATTCTTTAGTGAAGTAGGAAAATTGATTTCTGCCGGTAAGCCTGATCAGGATTGGCGCGGTTGTGCCTAATTCAGGGTGCGGTGCTTTGGGATTTTTATTGAGGAATGGCATCCTGTCCAAATGATTTATGACCATCTCGTCAGTCAGCATTTTTTCATTGAATAACCAGATGGATAAAAATTCTGGCTCCAGGTCTGTAAGAGAAATAAGATCGGGATACCTGGTATCAAAAAGTAAATGTTTACGAACGGGGTCATAAAAATTCTTGTAAGCAGCAACAGCCTTGTTGATGTAAGCCTCATTAACCTCATTATAACCTAAGGCCTTGATTGTTTTTAATGCTACGGCAAACATGCCCTGGTTTGCTGCAAGACGATGCGTCTTTGGTTCGTAGCTTATTACATCAACCTGGTTCAAGGGAAAATGCGCTTCACAAATTCCATCCCTGTCGGGATCAAATTCGTTCAATACATAATGAACAGCCTTGTCTATTTTTTCCTTTGGCAATTGTGCTTTGAATCTTCTCTGATTCAATAAGGCCCATTGCAGCCACAAGATGGTGGCTTCGTTATCTTTTACTTCAACAGATCCCATAGAAGGGGTGATGATGGTGCCGATAGCTCCATTTGCAGTTTGTGTTTTGCCCCATTTGTCCCAAAGCTCCAGGTTGAGATATTTATTATACGTTGCCACAATAGTGAAATAGGTATCCCGGTTATACATATCAGGCGCATAATTCATATTAGGAACAAGGAAAGGAGAAAAATCATTGATGTCAGAGATCCAGGTAAGCATGTTCACATTCGCGTACATCATTTTTTCAATTTCGGTTCCCTGAAAGCCCATTGCTTCTGCTAACCTGGTCTGGCATGAGATCATGTATTGATGTTGGGACTGCCAGGGCTCAATGAATATATAGCTTGTTTTCTCAACGGTATCTCCCTGGGGGAGGATATTATAAGGCAGCGGCGAAACCTTATGTTGCACAATCCTGAAATCTTTTATTTCAAGTTGAACTTCGTTGTTTCCTGCAGGGCCAATGAAAACTGAAATATCATCCTTGCCAATATATGGTATCAATACACTTCCTTTAAAACCCTTCCAATTCGAAGTATCGGTTGGAAAATTGTCAATGTATTTCACTCCATCTTCAAGTTCTATTGTTTTCCTTCCATTCTTCACCCTGAATAGTTTCAACATAACCGGAGTGTTCCCTTTTACCTGGAATGAAATGGTATATAGATTTTGGCCTGGAAGATGAATTACCGCCTCTGCTCCGGATGGTCTATGCTTATTGCCCTTAATAGAAATAGTATTCTCTTGTATTATCACATTTGAATCACCCGGTGCTTTAAATTGGCCACTAAGATTAATGGCTGAATCCCTGGCATTTTCCAGGTCATAATATTCGCCATAAGTTTGTTTAAGGAAGTATTTTCCTTCCCTGTTTTCCATAGAATCTGATATGGAAAACAGGTTTGCATCAGCCAGTTTTCGCATACCCACAAAACCTCCACCGTTTTCGGTAAACCTACGTCTGGTATTCCTTGTATATTGATTTTTGTACCCCGCATCTGTAAGAACAGTTACTACATTATTACCTGGAGTAATAAATCCCACTGCAGGAAACATTTCATGCACTAATCCACCAGGGAAATCATTTTCCTCGAATGTTACAAACTGTTTCGGTGCTGTAACAGGTGATGTCTTCTCTTCTAAAATGAATTTTAAACCTGGCATAGAAGGCTGAAAAAGACGAACCGATTTTCTCAGAACATTTTCATTCACCCGTTTATAAACAACTTCTGCAAAGAGATCAACTGTAAGCGCTGGAATAAAAGCTTTATACGTAAGGCGAATTTCATCCTTTGTGGATTTCGTGATGATAGCCGTTGGTGCCGGTAATGTAGCAGTAGAAGTCCTATCAATATTTGAAACATATATAGAAAAGGGAACAGAGTCAATGGCCAATACAACATGATTATATAAAATCTTAACCGAGAAGAAAGAGTTCTTCTGCTCCGGCTCTATTGCTATTCCTTGTGCAATTGCTGTATGGTTGATGAGCAGGCAAGTAATGGTCAGCAAGCATAAATGGATTGGTTTATGACCTGCATGAATACACATCAATTACCTTTCGTAGTATTTTTTAAGGAACGCATTGAAGCTATGCACTGGTTTCAAAATATCTTAAAAATATATGCATTATTAATGTACACTGCTTTTGGTCATTTCATACTTGTCTGCCAGGTCTTTTCTACTTCTTCTTTCTCCGGTAGCACGACATAGCTGGCAACATACACTTTCTGATTTTCATCCAGCGCATAGTCAGACCCTATAATATCCCTGGACTGATCTACATACAAAAAGCTGCAGTTCATGCAATTGAATACAGGCATGATCCTGCTAAAATTGATCTCACCTTTATTACTGGGTGCCAGGAACCCGGCAGATTCAGTACGCCAGTTATAAAAACTAACCGGTTGCTTATTCAGGTTTTGCACCTCTTTCAGGCTCATGCCGCAATACACACCCTGGCTGGACCTCCATCGTGACAGCATCACTGTATTTATGTTTTTATCGCTTTCGTTATGCAATTGCTCTCCAATAATGATGAAAGAGATATCTCTTAAATTATCCTGGTCCTTCCATATAAATATGGCCTGGTGACTGGTATTGGGAAAAATAACGCTACACTTTTTGGTCATGGTTTGGGAAAACATAAAAGAATCCGTCTTTACATTAGACTTACCAAAGGCCGCTACAAGATATTCGTGTGCATTCAGGGTTAGGAGATCTTCAGCATAACCAATGTTTCGTGCATCAGGGATCAGCTTTTTGTTGGCCTGGATTGAATACATCCAGGATGTATCGACCATTTTCCTGGAGCAACTTATTAGCCACTCTTCTTTCTGATACAACATTGTTTTGCAGGTATCCTTTGCCTCTATAAAATGGAAACCACCAGCTTTCATTTCATTCATAAATGATAACCATTCATCTTTACTGGATGTACTGTATAATAATCCCGGGTTATCCACATGATTCAGGATCTCAAAATTGCGATATATCTCTATGGAGTCTTTTTTGTCAAACTTTGACTGTGAGTAGCCAAGTGCATTGTTATCCGAAAGGAATGATCTCTTAAAGCCTTTTTTCTGAAGATGACTTTCCAGCTTGTTGCGGTTAAGATCTAATAAGCCTGTGATATCTTTTAAAGATACCTGTGCAAACACACCATACCCAATAAGGGTAGAGATCAAAACCAGGCTTAACCTTTTCATGAGTCTTTTGATTTAGCGAACAATGCGCTTTTTTCAAGGTTGGATCACGAAAGGTTTTTCAAAGAAGTGTTTTGTGGATTACTAAATTACACTAAATATTTAATTATCAAATGTAGGGCCACGCCTATTTTTCCTCCTTCCTGCGCACAACAAGGAACCAGTCGTGCTCCAGTGGCAGGTAACCATATTCATAACAAAAGCTGTAAACATTGCCTTTTTTGTTGGTATAGGTATGAGTAAGGTAATTAAACCGGAATCCCTGCTGTAGCAATTTTTCCTTATTGGTTTTCCCCATATCTTCCTGGCCAACCACATGCTCAAGGATCCTTCGGTTTTTGAGTAAAACATTATTGATATTTCTTACTGTGCTGCTACCAGAAGCCTTTAGTTGGTTGTTGTAGGCATTGCGGCAGTAATCGTTACAGAACTTTTTATCCGCCCTTCCCTGCAGGTTTTTATCGCAGGCAAGGCATTTCCGGGAAGAAACTGTCGGAAGCATCGCTAGTCTTTTTCCCAAGATAATCAATTCTATAACCGTGTACAAACGTTTAAAACGGTTGTAGAAAGCACCTGTTTAAACCCTTGGATCCCTTTTCCCGTTATTTGTTTTTGTTTGAAGAAAAAAGAAACAAAGCCCATCATAGGCCTTGTTTCAATAAAATACCTGGTTTATTCTTTAATCCCGGAAAGTCCCCTCTCTTTAGTTGCAATCAGGCAAAGTTGAAGGGAACGATGTGTTATACTCATTTTTGCTCCAGCAGTTGCCGCTGCCAGTAGCACCAATAGCCGGCCCCAGCCAAAGCAGGTCAGAAGCAAAGGAAGCAGGGAAAGAAGATGGCTGCGGATTCAAACCATTGTTTATTACCTGGTTGCTGACGACTTTCACATTATCAGGAACCGGATCAATGCCTGGTGTTGGACCAAGAATGCCTGTACTTACAACTGCAATACCCGTGTATTGATTGCCAGTTACATGGTTATCTGCAATCATCACATTGTCTGGTCCTAAAATCAAAATGCCAATACCAGCTGGAAGAATCGCTTCCAGTTCCGTAGGGTCGTTTTGCAGGTTTGTATGATTGTTATCGCGAACCTGGTTCTTTGTGATTGTAATGTTTGATGATTGCGGTACTGATTTCCCCGGAACAAGTAAACTCAAAATGCCCGCCGAGTTATCGTAGAGGTGATTTTTGTCAACGGTTATATCCGAAACGTTTTCTGTTTCGATGCCAATTGTGTTCGCATATGCTTTGTTTTGTGAAATAGTAATATTGGTTGATTCTCCCACAAAGATTCCCGTATCAGTATGTCCGGTAGACTCGCAGTGTTCGATGGTACCATTAGTGCAATACTGAACAAACAAGCCAAATTCTTCAGTGTTATTACCGATAGCAGTAACATGGGATAATGATAGCCCGTTTATTTCTTTGATTTCAACTGCCCTTTCTGTAAACCCCTGTACAGTAACGTCGCTCAGATTAAATCCATCAGCACCCTTTAGCACTTTGATGCCGATGTCTTTACCACCAGGATTTTCGATAACAACATCTCCCTCGCCGGATAATGTGATGCCGGGTTTGTCAAGCACAATTTTTTCCTTGTAAGTTCCAGGTCTGATTTTAATCACCGTGCCTGCTGCTGCAGCAGCAATTGCGGCCTGTATAGAACTTCCTGCTTGCACAACTACCGTGGGTGTTTTGGCGGTTATAGATTGCTTAAGACTATAAGCACCCATATCATCTGTTGGTGTTACAGATGTAATTTCTTTACGGCAACTGGTTATAAATAACAACGACGCCACAAAAAGACAGGCATAAAATTTCATTCCGGCGGTCAGGCAGTTGCATTGGCTTTGGTAACTTTTTTCTTGTTTCATGTTTTCGATTTTAAATGATAAACAATAGATACATTTCCTCACAAGTACATTTTCATAAAGCGAGGTATTTTGTTGACAGTATGTCTATCATCGATATTGGAATCTTTCAACGTGGTTATAAAACAATCATTTATATAGTTTGCGGATTACATTCTTTAAATAACTATCCAGGTAAAGCGGCCTTATTCATTCAGTGTTGATGGTTACCAACCATACATTGGCAAGTACCATCTAGTCTTCAACCTTATTTAACTACTGCTTCGATAAAGGTTATCAGCAAAACCAGGGACGGTTTCAATTCTGTTATAAAAGTAATTTCTGTGTTAAGCGATATATAATTGAATCCTGCCAATGATCTGTGGCTGGTTGCATTTTTTGCAACATGCCACAGTCTTTAGCATGTATAGTTGGCAAAGGCGGGTGTTGACATAAGTTGAGTTGGATACTTATTGCTGAATTGATCTAAATATTTTTTTCGAAAACTACATATCTCTTTAAAAAATTGGTGGCAGCATTTATTTCCTTATTCTAATAATAATCAATTGAATATCCGTGTGCAAACGTTTATAAACGGGTATAGACGAAAGCAAACGGTTAAAAACCGGGTATGGCTTTTTGGTGACCGCATCTTTGTCCTGTCAGCCGAACGGCGCCTGGCTGACTGAGATAAATAAATTTTTAATCGCTCCTTAAAATAATCAGGAGCACAAATTCAAGGTTATGTACGCACTTAAAAACAAAGTTCAACTGATTGGAAACCTGGGCAATAATCCTGAGATCAAAACACTCGATGGCGGTAAAAAACTTGCCCGATTCAGTGTGGCTACGCATGAAGTATATCGTAATACTAAAGGAGAAAAAGTTACAGAAACTCAATGGCACAACCTGGTGGCATGGGGTAAGGTGGCCGAAATAGCAGAGAAGTTCCTGACAAAAGGATCTGAAATTGCTATTGAAGGGAAGTTAATGAACAGAACATATAATGACAAAGATGGTGTGAAAAAATACTTTACCGAAGTGCAGGTAAATGAATTACTGATGCTGGGAGATAAGCCAGCTAAATGACCTGTTGGTGGCTTTTTATGTGCTGGTGGTGAATATTTCATCACCAGCTTTTTATTGCTTAATTATCAATTAAAATCATCTTAATTAAGCGTTTATAAACAGGTTTCAAGCCTTATTTGAACTATTTTTATAAGCAGAAGATCATGCAGAAAACAGACGCCTCCAACACTTTATTTAATCTTGCTGCCGACCTTGTTAATCACACTTCGCGCCATGTATTTATTACTGGTAAGGCAGGTACGGGTAAGACAACCTTCCTGAAGTATATTAAGGAGTCCACTCAAAAAAATGCCGTTGTGGTGGCCCCAACCGGAGTAGCAGCCATCAATGCAGGTGGTGTGACGATGCATTCGTTTTTTCAGCTTCCATTTGGACCATTTGTGCCTGGCACTGTGGGGGGATTTAATAATGACAATATCGCTACGGATAAACACAGCCTCTTTCGCAATATTCATTTCACTACAGCCAAAAGAGAATTACTGCAGGAACTGGAACTCCTGATTATTGATGAAGTAAGCATGGTGCGATGTGATATGCTTGACGCCATGGATACGATCCTGCGTCATTTTCGCAGGCAACCCTACATTCCATTTGGTGGTGTCCAGGTTATATATATAGGTGACCTTTTCCAGTTGCCCCCGGTAATCCCACAGCAGGAATGGAATATTTTGCAGAACCATTATGAAAGTCCTTTCTTCTTTGCATCGAAAGCTATAAAGGAAGCCCAGCCTCTGTACATAGAATTAAAAAAGATTTACCGCCAGAACGAACAGCATTTTATTGATATCCTGAACAGGGTACGCAACAATGTGCCGCTATCATCTGATCTGCATGAATTGAATAAAAAGTATGATCCAGGTTTCAGTGCACCAGCAGACCAGAAATACATTACCCTTTCTACCCATAACCGAAAAGCTGATGTGATCAATGAAGGTGAGCTGAAAAAGCTCCCGGGTAAATTGTATTCTTTTAAAGCAGAGTTATCCGGCGACTTCTCCGAAAAAGCATTACCTACCGAAATAGATCTGCAACTGAAAGAGGGTGCACAGGTAATGTTCATAAAGAATGATTCAGGAACAGAACGGAGATATTATAATGGCAAATTGGCTATTGTGAAGAAAATAGTCAACAACGAAATATTCATCACCTTCAATAATGGAGAGTCAGAACTAAAGCTGGAAAAGGAAACCTGGAAGAATGTTCGTTATAATTATAATAAGGAGAAGGATAATATTGAAGAAGAAGAGCTGGGGAGTTTTATCCAGTATCCTATCCGGTTGGCCTGGGCTATTACCATACATAAAAGCCAGGGCCTTACATTCGAGAAGGCAGTTATCGATGCCGGTTCTTCTTTTGCTGCGGGCCAGGTATATGTGGCACTCAGCCGCTGTACTTCACTAGAAGGATTGGTTTTGCATTCCCGCATCTTTCCCCATTCAATTGCTACTGATCCAAGGGTATTGGAATTTGCTCAAAAGGAAGCAAACGACGCTTACCTGGAAAATTTATTGAAAGAAGAGAAATTAAAATTCCAGGGTGATGCGCTGATCAAGGCCTTCAATTGGCAAAAGCCTGTGAAAGCAATATTGGAATGGAAAGAATTGATCCCCGGAAGAAAACTACCTAATGCCGAAGAAGCATTAAACCTCAATAAAGAAATTCTGGATAAGATAAGGCAACAGGCTGGCATAGCCGAAAAGTTTGTGGTACAATTGCAGCAGGTATTGATTTCAGGTAATACTGATCTTTTATTACAGCGGGTGAACAAGGCCATTCCTTACCTGGCAAAGGAAATGGTAGATGAAGTACTTCATCCCATGCAACAGCATCTTAGTTCCCTGCAATATGCCAGCAAGGTGAAAAAATATTATAAGGAAGTGCAGATGATAGAAGGAGTTATTCTATCTCATTTACAAAAACTGAACAATCTGCAGTATGGGAATATGCATTTCGTTACCTATGCCTTCGAATCAGTTGAACACAGAACAGTTGTCAAGGATTCCAGGAAGGTAAAGACGGAAAAAGGTGCCTCACACAGGGATAGCCTTACTTTATTCAGGGAAGGTAAATCGTTGACAGAAATAGCATCATTGAGAAACCTGGCGCTGGGAACTATCGAAAGCCATTTAGCCAGTTTTGTTTATAGTGGTGAAATAGATGTCCATGAACTGGTTTCTGAACCTAAAACGAAAGCCATCCTTGGAGTAATAGAAGATATGGGAATGACAGCAACATCCATCAGGCAAAAATTGGGAGATGAGTTCAGTTTTGGAGATATCCGTGCTGTTATGAATTATTATCGTCGTATAGAGGAACGAAAAAAAGAAACCGTTGACCCATCATAATATATTTCAAGTATCTATTCAATTATTTCTCGTCCTTTTCTTTTACAAATTCCAGTATATCAGCAGGCTGACAATCCAATACTTCACAGATCTTTTCCAGCGTAGAAAACCGGATAGCCTTTGCTTTTCCTGTTTTTAGTATAGATAGATTGGATAATGTTATATCAACTTTCTCTGCCAATTCAGATAGTGATATTTTTCTCCTTGCCATCATAACGTCCAGGTTCACTATTATAGGCATACTTATACAGTTAAATCGTTTTCTTCTTCCAGTTCTTTTCCTCTCTCATAAATGACTGCAATGATCAATATGACCAAACCTGTGATAAATCCATTACCTACGTCTGTCAGTAATTGAAATTGGGGAGAAGCTAAGGAATGATGCAAATAACTATTGAAAAGAAAATAGTCCAGGAGCTTAACGATATCAGTAAATATAAATAGCGAAGCCAGTGTTTTCAATCTTTTGATAATAGTCCCTTTAAATGGTTGTTTTAGATTGGTTTCTTTAAATATCTTTTTAAAATTCCACAAAATGCCCAACCCAATAGCCATGAATACCAATTTCATGATCATTGCATAATAGCCTATTGTTGACCTGGGTTCTATCACCACAGTATATTCATCAGCAACCCTTCTATATTTTAAAATACTATCCTGCGAATTAGTATATGGCTCCTCGGGATTAAGTAATCCGAAAGCCTTTACCTTATAGCTGTAAGATTTCTTTGTCATTTCAGTTGCTTTTTCATTTCCAGCTACTGAAGCTATTGAGGCTACCAGGAACAATACAGAGAATAACAGGAGTAGATAAAATAATACAGACACTGAAATACGCAGGAAGGAAAGAATGTATGTAGATCTCATCGTCATTGCTTTAAGGGTATAAAGCTATATACTAATTATCAATATTCAAATAATATTTATTGATAAACAATAAATATTATCCACTAATCAATAATACTTTGATTATTTGACAGATAAAAAAACCCTCCATTTGGAGGGTTTCATTCAAATATTTTTACTAGGTTATCTGCCCATAAATACCATTAATATTTGCACATCACTTGGATTGATACCGGATATGCGGCTTGCCTGGCCTAGGGTTCGTGGTCGTACCCTCAACAGTTTTTCCCTTGCTTCCGCTCCAAGTGCTACAATCCTTTTATAATCAAATTGCTCGGGTATCTCCAGGTCTTCCAACTGTTTCATTCTATCAACCAGGTCTTTCTCCTTATCAATATAAACCTGGTATTTCACTTGTATCTCAGCTTGCTCTATTGCCTCCGGCGAATACCCGTTTAATAACTGGTCAATAGTATTCACAGTAGAACGCATTTGGTCCAGGCTCACATTGGGTCTCAATACGATCTTTTCCACCCTTTGCTTTTCAATGATCGGTGCGCTGCTTATACTTTCAAAAAATGGATTTACTTCTGCTGGTTCAAGGCTTGTAGTACCCATCTTTTCCTTGATAGCTTCTACATCATGTTTCTTGTGAATCACTTTATCCATCCTTTCCTGGCTGGCTAAACCCATTTTATAACTCATTTCTGTTAGCCTGAGGTCAGCATTATCCTGTCTTAACAGGGTTCTGAATTCAGCCCTGGAGGTAAACATCCGGTAAGGCTCCTGTGTTCCTTTACTGATCAGGTCATCTATCAAAACACCTATATAGGCCTCGCTCCTTTTCAGGATGAAAGGCTTTTCATTTCTTGTCTTTAAGTGAGCATTAATTCCAGCCATTATACCCTGGCAGGCTGCTTCCTCATAACCGGTGGTTCCATTGATCTGGCCTGCAAAGAACAGATTTTCAACTTCCTTGGTTTCAAGGCTATAATTCAATTGGGTAGGTGGAAAGAAATCATATTCTATAGCGTACCCGGGGCGGAAGAACTTAACCTTCTCAAAACCGGGTACCTTTTTCAATGCTTCGTATTGCACTTCCTCCGGAAGGGATGTAGAAAAGCCATTCACATAGATCTCTACCGTGTTCCAACCTTCAGGTTCCACAAATAACTGGTGCCTATCCCTTTCAGCAAACCGGTTCACCTTGTCTTCTATACTCGGGCAATACCTGGGACCGGTTCCTTCTATCCTTCCAGTATACATCGGACTGCGATCAAAGCCTGTCTTTAATATATCATGTACTTCTGTACTGGTATAAGTAATCCAGCAGCTTCGTTGGGTTTTTGGCTTCTCCACATCGAGGTACGAAAACCCACCTATGATCTCATCCCCCTTTTGTTCCTCCATTTTTGAATAATCCAGCGAACGACCATCAACACGCGGTGGAGTTCCTGTTTTAAGCCTGTCACTTTGAAAACCAAGACTTACCAGCTGTTCTGTCAATCCTTCTGCTGCCCTTTCTGCTACTCTTCCGCCTCCAAATCGCTTTTCTCCAATATGAATTACCCCATTGAGAAAGGTCCCATTGGTTAAAACAACCGCTTTAGATCTTATTTCATGGCCCAGGCCAGTAATCACTCCTTTTACCTTTCCACCTTCAACGATCAACTGCCTGACCATATCCTGGTAGAATTCAACCCTTTCTGTTTGTTCCAGCATCTCTCTCCATTTCTGGGAGAACAACATCCTGTCGTTTTGAGATCTTGGACTCCACATCGCTGGTCCTTTAGAACGATTCAACATTCTAAACTGGATCATGGATGCATCTGACACAATACCCGAATAGCCGCCCAAGGCGTCTATTTCTCTTACGATTTGACCTTTTGCAATGCCTCCCATTGCAGGATTACAACTCATCTGTGCTATGGTTTGCATATTCATGGTAACCAATAGAACCGATGAGCCCATATTAGCAGCGGCCGCGGCAGCTTCACAGCCACCATGCCCTGCTCCTACTACTATAACATCATATTCTTGAAACATAAGTTTGCAAAGTTACCAACGTGTTCCACGTGAAACCTAGTTAAAGTTTTAATCCCTTGGTGATGTTGTTCCACGTGAAACATGCCATTTTCTTAAGTATTCTTCTTCCTTTTTTCTCATCAATTGGGACTGTTCTGCAGACTTATCCTTGTACCCACATAAATGAAGAGCTCCGTGAAAAATCACCCTGCATAATTCAGTCTTAAAACTAGAGTTAAACAAGGTTGCATTCTCCCTTACCCTTTCAATACTGATATATATATCCGACAATAAAGGTTCGTTTGCCTGGCTGTACTCAAACGTGATGATGTCCGTAAGTGTGTTGTGTTTAAGATGTGTCTGATTTAGAGTTAAGAGATACTCATCTGAGCAGAAGATATAATTGATGGTATCTAAACGCCTGCCCTCTCTTTCCAATAACTTCCTGATAAATGCTTTCAAAGAAGTTCTCTGTTCAAAATGAAAAGGATCAACCAGGTAGTGAAAATAGATTTGACCACTTAATGCTTTAGCCATAACTCAAAAATCGTAAACCTGTTGATTTTGATACTTTAGCTTTGAAATTATAATATGAAGTTGTCACAACTTAAACCTGGAGAAAGAGCAAGGATCAAGGAATTTGAGAGCCCGGACCTTGAGTTAAAACTGATGGAAATGGGCTGCATCCCCGGTGAAGAGATCGTTGTTGAACAGAAAGCTCCGTTAGGAGACCCTATCTCTGTCAGGGTAGCAGGATATTCCCTCAGTTTACGCATCAACGAAGCCAACCAGATCATTATTGAAAAGCAATAGATTGAATGTCAATTCTTTAAAATGAAGATTGGATTATACTTCGGTTCATTCAACCCCATACATGTAGGCCACCTGATCATAGCTAATCATATTCTTAATGAAACTGAACTTCAGAAGATCTGGTTTGTAGTGTCACCACATAATCCATTTAAGAAATCGGAAAGCCTGTTAAATGAATACGATCGCTTTCACCTGGTCCAGAAAGCAATTGAGGGAGACGACAGGTTAAAAGCATCTGATATTGAATTCAACTTGCCCAAGCCTTCTTATTCAGTGCATACACTCGCTTACCTGTCTGAAAAATATCCAACCTATCAATTCTCTATTATTATGGGTAGTGATGGATTTCAAAACCTGGGTAAATGGAAGAACTCAGAAATCATTATCAGGGACTACCCTATCATTATTTATAAACGACCTGGTTTTGAAGTAGAGAATACAATAGGTGCAAAACTCAACGTAATGAAAGCTCCCCTACTTGAAATATCAGCTACTCATATTCGTGAACTCATTAAGGAAGGCAAATCGATCAAATACCTGGTGCCGGCGGGTGTGGAAGAAGAGATCAGTTCTTTCAATTTCTTTAAGAAACTTCAGAAGAAATAACCCAATACTACACAGGCAATAACAATCAACGGAGCTGCTATCCTGGTAAACTGTAGTAAACAAAATGTAGTGATGATCACAGCAATGTTGATCAGGCTATTGGCACTTGTACCGACCAGGGAAATATCTTTCATGATGTAGAGTGTAGAAGCTATCATGATACCTACTACCGCGGCATTGATCCCTTCCAGGGACCTGTAAACAGCGGCATATTTTTTCAGGTTGTTCCAGATAGGAAAAAAGAAAAGTACCAGTAGTGCGGAAGGCAGAAATATGGCAATGGTTCCTATGATACAGCCAAGCACCTGCATATGCTTGCCTTCATCTTTCAAAGCCATTCCCCCTGTAAAAGATGCTATGGAAAATACCGGACCTGGAATGGCACGGACAATACCCATGCCTGTTGTCATGTCATCCTTGTCAATATCTATGATATTCCCCTTTGCCTGAGGCCTGTTTTCATAAATGATCTTTGGCCTTACTGAGTATTGTTCATACATCATAGGCATCAACACATGCCCTCCTCCAAAAACAAGGCTGCCCATCCTGTATGTGTTTTCAAACAGGTTTATTGGCTTTCTATGTGGCCAGTCATTCTTACGGGCCAGTTCACTCGTAGTTCCCGCAATAAGAAAGATGGCTGCAAAGAGCCAGATATTCCACCACTTGATTTTACTTGGTTTTCTCTCCACCTGTGGTATCCTCTTATGACTCAAATTAGTAGCTACCCCACCCAACACAATCAGTAGTGGAAAAATCCATGGAGAATTAAATAGAAAATAAGTGGCCACAACACCTACCAGCATGATGACCCAGGTGATCGTATTCTTGATGGATATACCAAAGGCCATCACAGAAGCATAAACAAGAAAGCCTACCGCAAGTGAAGGAATGAATTTGAAAATATTGGTATGCAGTGTCCCCTGGTCAATGTAATGAAGCAGGAAGGAAAAGGCTCCCATCAATATGCAGGCCGGCGCTATCCAGACCAACAACGTAACAACAGCCAATGGAACTCCTCCTCTTTTATACCCGATGAGTGTTACAGTCTGTGTGGAGGAAGCACCTGGCAATAAATTGCAAAATGCATTATACTCCAATAATTCCTCCTTGGTCACATAAGGAGTTTTATGCACAAACATCTTCATCATCATAGCCACATGTGCCTGTGGTCCTCCATAAGCAGTGATGCTATAAAAGAAAACATTCTTTAAAAATGGCACATGGCGATGCATCATAGCGGGGCTAAATTTATATAATTCATCTTAGCCCCGATAACACCCCTAAAAAGAATTCTTCAATTCTTAATTATACCGGACAATATTTTTCTTCAAAATGTAGCAGTCTTATTCTCATTTACCTAGGTGAAAAGATCTTTGTATGCTTAGATACTAACGCTGATACACAAACGATAAATGGTAATAAGATTAAAAACCTATTAAGAGATAAGCTAAGAGTAAATACTTATCAGGTCAAATGCTTAGTTTTTCATTGGTTCACTAGCTAAAGCTTGGAATAATTAGGTTATACTATACTGTTAGTAGTCCAGTGAGTTTATTAGATTCAATCCTATTATAAAACCCGTAACAACAAGAGTATTATGATGATAACTACTATGGAAGAATATATTTGCTTATTATAACGGGCAAGCCATTCAGGTAAATAAATATCAAAATTATCCCTGGTTGATGAAGAATAATTCCTGGCAACCAATGTTACAGGGCATATGTTTTTGAAGATGACCAGTACCAATCCCTCCAAAGCGATCAAGGATAAACCAATCCACACCCATTTATCTATTTTATTGATCAATACTGCGTAGAGCAGGTAAAATATAACAATGTTGAAAAATATCCAGATAGCAGTATGTACCAGTTTGATGAATACCAGTTTTTGATCATTATTCATCCAGGCTGTATTTATATCATTGATACAATGGAATTATATAATAACACCATCATAAATTATAATCCCAATTGGGCACTGATTTCCAGCATCCTGTCCAATGACTTTTTAGCCTGGATCCTTAACCCTTCCTCCATGATGATCTCTGGTTGCTCGTATTCCATGCACAGGTACACCTTCTCGAGCGTATTTCTTTTCATGTGAGGACAATCATTGCATGCACAGTTATTGTCCGGAGGGGCAGGAATAAAGGTTTTATCAGGCGATTGCTTCACCATCTGGTGCAATATGCCAGCTTCAGTGGCCACAATGAACTCAGTATGAGGAGTATTCCGGGAATAAGCCAGGAGTTGTGTTGTAGATCCTATAAAATCAGCCACTCTTAACACAGGTTCTTCACATTCCGGGTGGGCTATCACTTTAGCATTAGGGTGACGAACCTTCAGCCGGGTGATCTTTTCCAGGCTGAATATCTCATGAACCATACAGGCACCATTCCACAAAAGCATATCACGGCCCGTTACTTTATTCACCCAAGCTCCCAGGTTCTTATCCGGAGCAAATATAATTTTCTGGTCTGCAGATAGACTATCCACAATAGCCTTCGCATTGGAAGAAGTACATATGATGTCGCTTAATGCTTTGATACCTGCACTGCAGTTGATGTAGGAAATAACCAAATGATCAGGATGCTGCTCCCTGAACTTTTTAAACAATGGTGGCGGGCAACTTTCACTCAAAGAGCAGCCAGCCTTCAAATCGGGAATAACCACCTTTTTAGACGGATTAAGGATCTTTGCCCCTTCAGCCATAAAGTGTACGCCTGCAAAGACGATCATGTCAGCATCGGTCTTTGAAGCCTGCTGAGCGAGACCCAGCGAGTCGCCAATGTAATCGGCAATGTCCTGGATGTCGGGTTCCTGGTACAGGTGTGCCAGGATGATCGCATTCTTTTCTTTCTTCAATCTTTCTATCTCTGCAAAAAGGTCTAGCGTTGGATCAATGTCAACATCATAAAATCCTTTTTCGAGTATATCATTTTGAGTAATCAACATTTCCTTATCCATGTAATAATATATAGTATTCTATTTTATTTAATTAAACCTATTACTATTAGGGCTGTGAATTAGGGGATAACTAGCAAAATCAAAATTTGGTGAAATCATTTAACCCGCTTTATCCACAAAACACAATTGGTAATCCACAGCAAAGTTACCGAAGACAGTGTATTATCTGATTGTATTCACAGAATGTGGATTTCGATAGCTTGTATAAGAAAACACTGCTATGAGATTTTTTTGCTGTGGATTTTCTAAGGATAACCAGTGATTAACTAACAGAAAATTTCGGCCTCATGTAAAAAATTTAGTTGCCGTCCAAGAGTACACGTTTCATGTCACAGTTCCACGGAGTTTATCAACATTGAAATCAGGATATCAACATCAAAAAGTTATCATTTCCTGGATCTTTTTACATCCGTTCCAATGAGTGGAAAGTTGAAGCATTGAACTTTCCTCCACTCTCCTAAGTAAAAGAAACGGCTATTAATTGAATAAATAGAAATTCTCCGCTTTGCATGAAGTTCTCAAAATTTCTTTTTGATACATATATATATATGTATCATTTCAAAAGCTACCTTTTTCACTCCCCCGGTGCCTTCCTTATTTCTACCAACCTTCGCCCGGTTTCCTTTATAGCTAAGGTATAGCTGCGGCATAGCTACAGTATAGATACTGCGTGATCATCACGCAGTATCTATACCTTAGATAGGGCTGAGGTATAGCGTAAATAGGAAGAAGCATGGGAAAATGCCAGGAAATGCCCCGGTGCCGGGTTGTTTAAATCTGAAATTTATTCAAGCAATAAGATCAGTATTTTCTTTATTAGAAGTATATAAAAGACATATTATGTCCTCTTTTTTGATTGATCGCCAGCAAGCAATTGATCCAGGCTGCCTGGTTAAAGGTTTAAAATCCCTACCGTGGCAGTTCTTATATGTTATTTAATAAAGAAAAGGAGCTCTAAAATCTTGTTAAGTACACATTAAAACCCTTTAAAATTGGGGATTCCAGGGGTTTTCCACAATTTGTGCATACCATTAAATTCCCTATTTTCGCCATCCGTTTTTTAAAATAAGAACACCACCACTATGTCAGTTATTCAAAACATCAGGGATAAGTATGCACGTTGGGCTGTGATAGCGATTGCATTATCCCTACTGGGTTTCATTATGATGGATGCCTTTGCAGGCCGTACCGGTTTATTTTCAGGAGGAGGAAGCAACTCTGTGGGAAAGATCAATGGTAAATCTATAGATTACCAGGAATTTGCCAAGCGTGTAGATGCAACTGAAAAATTTCAGAAAGAGCAGGGCTATGACCAGGGAGATGCCGGTCGCCAGCAGATTGTTCAAACAGTTTGGGACCAGGAGATCAATGATGTGGTTTTGAACAAACAATATGAAGAGTTGGGATTGACAGTAAGTGAAAAAGAATTGAGAGATATATTATATGGAACCAACCCTCCTCAAGACCTGAAGCAACGTTTTGCAGATCCTAACACTGGGGTATATAATGGTGTGCAGGCTCAACAGTTTATCAGCCAGATCAAAAAGCAGGGAACACAACAGGATAAAGACCAGTTGAACCAATACCTGGAGTCATTGGAGAAAGACCGCCTGATGACAAAATATACTTCTTTGCTGGCTAACAGCATCTATTTTCCAAAATGGTTCATCGAGAAGAAGAATATTGATAACAGCCTGATGGCCAAAGTTTCTTTTGTTGCAGTGCCATATGCAAGTATTTCTGATAGCTCTGTAAAAGTTACAGATAAAGAGATCCAGGATTATATAGATAATCACAAAAAGGATTTCGAACAAAATGAAGAAACACGTTCCATTAACTATGTAACTTTTAGTGCAGCGCCGAATACACAGGATAGTGTTGCCACCAGGGCAGCCATCATGCAGTTGAAGCCACAGTTCGACACGCTGACCAATTACGAGAATTTTATCGCACGTAACAGCTCCATGCCTTTTTATGCCGGCTTTATCAGCAAATCAGCTATTCAGCAACCTAATAAAGATTCCATATTAAAAGCACCGGTAGGAACAGTTTATGGACCTTACCTGGATGCAGGTCCCAATGGAACCTACGTACTATCCAAAATTATTGATGAAAAAGTATTACCGGATACAGTGAAAGTGCGTCACGTGTTGATAGCTACCCAACAGCAAACACAAACCGGCGAAATGGTTCCTGTTCGTGAAGATGCAGTGGCCAAACATTTAATAGACAGTATTCAAACGCTGTTGAAGAACGGTAATCCATTTGACAGCCTGGTGGCTAAGTTTTCAGAAGACCCGGGAAGCAAAAGCACTGGTGGTGTATATGATAATGTGACGACTGGTAAAATGATGCCTACGTTCAATGATTTTATTTTCACCCATAAA
Organism: Flavisolibacter ginsengiterrae DSM 18136; assembly: GCF_059568575.1. Taxonomy (NCBI): domain Bacteria; kingdom Pseudomonadati; phylum Bacteroidota; class Chitinophagia; order Chitinophagales; family Chitinophagaceae; genus Flavisolibacter; species Flavisolibacter ginsengiterrae. Next base: position 37,565 of record NZ_JCANTR010000011.1, on the reverse strand, counting down.
ACCGGTGAGACAGGTGTTGTCAAATCTCCATTCGGATATCATTTGGTAGAGATCCTTTCTCAGAAAGGTTCATCTCCTGCCTATAAAATAGCCTATGTGGCCAAGCCGATTGAGGCCAGCCAGGAAACAGATAATAATGCACAAAACGCCGCCAGCCTGTTTGCAGGTGACAGCCGTGATGAAAAATCCTTCAACCAGAATTGGGAAAAGAACCTGAAAGGAAAAGGCATTAATAAATTGACGGCTGCTGATATCAAGCCTTTGGATTTTGCTATCCAGGGCATCAATGGAACTTCAAGGAAATTCATCAAGGATATTTTTGAAGCAAATAAAGGCGAGGTTGTAGGACCAGAAAGAGTGGGTGATTCTTATGTAGTAGCCATGGTTACTGATATTTCGAAAGAAGGCATAGCCAGTGTAGCACATGCACGTCCTGCAGTTGAACCATTGCTGCGCAATAAAAAGAAAGCGGAACTGATCAAAAAGAATATTGGACAGGTAACTACCTTGGAAGCAGTATCAGCGAAAGTATCACAGCAGATTCAAACCGTTGACAGTGTGCGTTTCAGTGGTGCCAGCAATATGCTGGGTTATGAACCTAAAGTTTTAGGAGCTTCTTTCAATGCTGCCAACAAGGGAAAGGTAACTCAGGAACCAATCCCGGGCCAGGCAGGTGTATATGTATTAAGAGTGGATAATGCAACCACGGTGCCTGTAGAAACTGCAAGTATTGACGACCAGCGTAAAATGATGGAAAACCAGGCACGCCAGCGTATTATGAGCCAAATGCAATATGGTGGCGGCAATCCATTTATTGAGCCATTGAAAAAGTCAGTAAAAATAAAAGATAACAGGGCTAAGTTCTTCTAAAGACTAATTCCAGATCATATGTGAACCGCCCGGGACCCCGGGCGGTTTTTTATTGTCCCTGCGGAAAAAGGCATAACTGCTGTTACAATTGACCTTTAGTTTATGGATACAATGCCTATTGGCGATAGCTTAACCCTATTTACCATCCAATCATTTTAAATTTGTATTATGAGCGAAGTCATTGTAAATAAAGTAGCGGAGAGTGGTATCATCACGCTAAACCTGGAAAATTATATTCCGCATGATGAAATGGCAAGCTTTGACCTGAAGGATCATTTATTCATGGGAATGATATTGAAGGAAAAAGATTTCAGGGAGGCATTGAAGAACCTTGACTGGACTATTTACTCCGGCAAAAATGTGAATATTACCTGTACGGCAGATGCCATTATTCCGCTTTGGGCCTATATGCTTGTAACATCTTACCTGCAACCTGTTGCCAGGTATGTTTTTGCCGGCACTGCGGAGGAAATGTACAAACATCTTTTCCTGGAAAATATTGCTTCAATAGATATTGCTCCGTATACAGACCAACGCGTAGTCATTAAAGGTTGCGGCGATGTGACCCTGGATAGCTATACCTATACGGAGATCACCAGGCTATTAAGACCGGTGGTAAAAAGCCTGATGTATGGAGAACCATGCAGCACCGTTCCTATCTATAAAAAGAAATAAATGCGATCACTCACCTTGTTTTTTTTGCCCGTTTCTCTCTTTCTTGTTTCCTGCAGCAATAATGCTTCTACCGTTTCTGAAAAAGAAGAGCCAGGAGATACAGTCGAAACTGCAAAGGATATGGGTGTTCACCTGCAGCAACATTTCCCCAAACTTTTTGCTTTCTTTCAGCAGCAGGATACTTCATTTCCAATGAAAGGTTTTGAAGGTGGAGAGCTGGAACAAAAAGATATACCTGCATCAATGCCAATTGATACTGCACATTTGCAACCTTACTGGTCCTACCTCGCATTTAATAAGGACAGCTCAAAGGCTATAGATTATGTGAGCTATAATTATATATTGGTAAATAGAAGCGGTCGAACCAGTCTTGAACAAGGTGGTCCGGATTCTGAAGTTGCGATCTTAGACCTGAAGCAACATTCCCGGCAGCGCATTTTATATATGGGTTCTTCAGGTACGGTACTTGGAGCTGAATGGGATGGCAAAGATGTGCTGATAGCCGGAGCTGAAGACATGGGCGAAGAAAAGCTGAAACCAACTTTCTGGATCTATAATACAGAAACGGGTGCCATGGAAATTTATAATTATAATGGACTGGTAAGGGCAGACATTAAAAATTATACGGAGCAACAATTGAATGCAAGAACCGCTAAAACCATCCCCTCCTTCTAAATGCCCGCAACATCCACAGGGGTATCAATAACATAGCTGAAACTGAAATAATAAAACCCCATTTGTTATGCAGTAAAGGGATGGTCTCAAAGTTCATCCCGAAGATGCCACCGATAACAGTGGCCGGAGCCAGCAAACAGGTAACTACTGCCATCACCTTCATTACCTCGTTCATTTTGAGGTTCACATTATTGATATACAGGTCCTGCATGCTGATCATCACATCACGATAGTTCTCACTGAGGTCATAGGCCTGTATAATATGATCATAGACATCTTTAAAATATTTCGTGGTCCTCTCATCAAGCAACTGGTTCTCGCTGCGAATGATTCCGCTGACCAGGTCACGAACCGGGGCGATATTTCTTTTGAGCACAATTAGTTCCTTGCGCAGCATATTGATCTTGGCAAGTGAACGTTTATTACTATTCCGTATGATCTCTTCTTCCAGCATTTCAATGCTGTCGCCCAGTTTTTCCATAACGAAAAAATAACTATCCACGATAAGATCAAGCATGGAATAACATAGGTAATCAGCGCCTCTCATCCGCAGCTTGCTATTGGGCACTTTTAATTTTTCCCTTATGGGGTTGAATACATCTCTTTTAGGATCTTCCTGGAAAGTGATGACAAAATCTTTTCCCAGCACAATGCTTACCTGTTCATGTTCAACTGTATGTGTTTCCTCATTATAATACAGCATATTCAACAGGCAGTATAAAATGTTGTCCATTTCATCCATCTTCGGCCGCTGGTTCATACTCACGATATCCTCTATAATCAACGGGTGTATGCCATAGTGTTCCCCTATCAACTCCGTATCTTTTCTGCGTATGCCATCTATATTGATCCAGCTAACATGCTTGTTTTCTTTATAGGAAAAGCTTTGCTCTACATTGTGCAGGGTGCACTCGTCCAATGAATTCTCATCGTAATCATATACACGTACAAAAACATCCTCCGCATCTTTCCTGCTGATATTGGTAATGGGATTGCTGTTCAATATCTCCTTGGTACGATGTGTACCAAAAAGAGTATTAGGGATAAAATACCGGATATATTTCTCAGCCTTGATCATGCTGTTTATTTAAGGAAAGATAGCTAAAGGCAAAGAATTTCGATTGTCTTTTGATTAATACGACATAAGAAATGGCGCCGGTACACGGCGCCATTATGCTGGTATCAAAAATCTAAAGTAATGTAACTGCTGCCTGGTCAGAGCTTGCCATACAGTTCCCGCAGTTTTTCTCTTGTCATGATCTTTTCCCAATCCTTGCCAAGTGCGTTTTCCCATAATGGTTTCATACCCATTGCTACATTGATCATGGTATCAAATTGTTCTTCGGAAAGTCCCTTGCATATTCCCTGTGGTATATCTATGCCGTTCTTTTCAACCATCTTTTTAAATTCTGCAACTCCTTGGGGATAGTATTCTCCTATATGGTTCATCACAATGCAGTTGCCAATACCGTGTTTAGTTCCCAACAGGTAACTTAATCCATAACTTACAGCATGCGCTACACCAACCTGCGAATAAGCGATACTCATTCCTCCGGCATAGGAAGCCATCATGAGCATATCATCACATTCATCATCCCATCCATCTTTTTCCAAAAATACTTTTCTGCAAAGCTCCAGTGCTTTTTCACCATAGGCCTTGCTGAATTCATTCAGGTAGGTTCCTGTAAGGCTTTCGATGCAATGGATGTAGCAATCCATACCTGTATAAAAGCGTTGGTTGACGGGAGCATTCATGGTAAGCTCGGGATCGAGCACTATCTGGTTGAATGGCGTAAAGTCAGAGTTCATTCCCAGTTTTCTAGTAGGGCCTGTAAGTACTGTAGTGCGGCTAACCTCAGCTCCCGTACCACTTAAAGTTGGGATGCCTGCTTTATAAATACCCGGGTGCTTCACAAGGTCCCATCCCTGGTAATCTGCTGAAGAACCGGGATTGTTCATCATTAAAGAAACAGCTTTGGCCAGGTCCATAGTAGAACCGCCACCAATACCAATGATGCCACTGACCATTCCGAATTCATCTTTCAACTGGTCGGCTATGGAATCAACATAAGTGGTTTTGGGCTCGTAGGTAACATCCGCAAAGATGATCTTATCATTGCCCCTCACCGGAACACGGGTCACAAGTTCCTTGCCTTCAAAATAATGATCTACCAGGAAGATCATAGGCGCATCATTATTTCTTTGCGGTTGAATTATTTCATCTAACTGGTTAAAACTACCGCGGCCATAGACCACGTAATCCACCATTTTAAAATTTCTGAATTTCATAGCCTCAATTTCTTATTCGGGCAAATGTCGAAAACTATTACCATACTTGTTTTGACTTTAAAGAAAATTTGAACATCTTGGCCGATCAACCAAATAACTATGCCTCATTTTACCAAAACCCTGTTATTTCCCGGACGAAGCGCAGAAGATTTATTATCGATAGCCTATGGAACCTTTCGGGAGCTTTCATGGAATCTTAAGATTGCCGGTAATGACCAGGTAGTTGGGTATACAAACAGCAAATGGAAAAGCAAGGGGGAAGAAATCATTGTAATAGCAGAACATGAAAAAGTTATTATAATGAGTAAGATGGTCAACGGCGAGCTACTTGACATCTTACAAAAGAACAAGCGAAATGTTACACGTTTCCAACAAGCAATTGAAAACTTGGTACAGGACGCAGATGTGCAGCAGTTAGAAAACTGGACTGGTGAGTTGTCTGCATTACAACAAGAAACATTCCTGGTAGCTGAACAGGAAAAGGAAGAGCGCATGGAAGTGGAAAGAATCATGAAACTATCATCAGGCTCCCGTTCAATTACCTACTTTCTTATTGGAACCAACGTCCTGATATTTTTACTTATGTGGATCACTGGCGCCAGTATATGGGAGCCGACCACTGATGTACTTTTAAAATGGGGTGCTAACTATAAACCAATGACCACAGGTGGTGAGTGGTGGAGATTATTTACATGCATATTTGTGCATATTGGAATTGTACACCTATTACTCAATATGTATGCGCTATTGATGATCGGAAATTACCTGGAGCCAATGCTTGGTCGCCTGCGTTTTACGGTGGCCTATGTTTGTACAGGAATCTTTGCCAGCATAACAAGTTTGTGGTGGCACCAGGAGCCTATAGTGAGTGCAGGTGCGTCAGGAGCCATCTTTGGATTATATGGTTTATTCCTGGCCTTGTTAACAACTAACCTGATTCCTCACTCTGCCAGGAAGGCTTTGCTACAAAGCATTGGGATCTTTGTACTCTATAATATTACTTATGGACTTCGTTCGCAAGCCGTAGATAACTCTGCCCATATTGGCGGCCTGCTTAGCGGACTGGCAATAGGCTATTTATACTTTTTTACTATTAAAACAGGGGCCAGGCTAAAAACCAGGACAACCCTTGTTGCTATTATTTCCACAACTGTGATTTTCGGTTGTTTATACCTTATGAATTCAAAGGACGATTCGTTGGTTTACCAACAACATGTTGAAAAGATTGTAGGCATTGAAGCAGAAGCAATGAAGCCCCTGCGGAATATTAAAGATCCTATGCTGTTGAAAGAGGTGGCTACGGTAACACAACCTAAATGGCAGGAGGCTAAACATTTATTGGAAGAAACCAGGACGTATAAGCTTGATGATAAGTTGGCGAGTCACAGGAAAATGCTTGAACAATATGTTGATCTGCGGATAAAGCAGACAGACCTTATAATTATTGCACTTCAGGGCCATGAAAATGTGGATAGTGAATTAAACAGGTATACGGAAAACATCAATGCATTACTTGAACAGATTCAAAAGTGACAGGTACTGATATTTAAGATCTTGAATACATAAAATATCGAGGTAATGCCTGGCAAAAGCAAATTTCCCCGATAGCAAGTGTTGGTCTAATAAATTACAATAGCTGCGCTGCTCTTTCCAGGTCCTCCGGAGTGTCAATTTCCACACCCATAAAACCTGTTTCTACCATCCTGATAGGTATGCCGTTCTCAAGGTAGCGCAGGCATTCGATCTTTTCGGCATCTTCCAATGGCGAAACAGGCCATGAAGTAAAGTCCAGCAAGGCTTGCTTGCGAAAAGCATATACGCCTATATGCTCGTAATAAACAATAGGAATATTCTTATTTCGCGGATAAGGAATAATGCTGCGGCTAAAGAAAAGTGCGTTGCTGTTCTTATCAATACAAACCTTTACATAGTTGGGATCAGCAATAAGGTTTTCATCTTCCAGTATCTGCATCAGGGAGCCTACCTGCACAGAAGGATCCAGGAATTGTTGTAGTAGTTTTTCAAGGTGTTCTTTTTTCACAAAAGGTGTATCTCCCTGCACATTGACAATGACATCAACCTCCAATGATGCTGCGGCTTCGGCAATGCGGTCACTTCCACTTTCATGTTCTTTTTGACTCATCAAGGCCTTACCACCATTACCCGTTATCTCGTTGTAAATAATATCGCTATCAGTTACTACAACAACTTCATCAAACAATCCCGTTGCCATCGTAGCATCATAGGTATGCCTGATCACAGACTTGCCTTTTAATATAGCCATCAGTTTACCATTGAACCGGGTGGCCCCATAACGTGCCGGGATCATTGCAATTATTTTCATGTCTGCTATGTTGGTGTAAGAACGCTGCAATTTAGGCGAGTCTGTGAGAATCAAAAAACAATAAGATCAACGGTGCATTTCCTGGAAAGGCTTTCGAAGCAACATGCCAAGGTTTTCATCCTGTTCATTGGCATAATAAGCATCAAGGCCATAGCGAATTTCCGAGGCATCCAGTTTTTTATAGGTGCCCAACAGGCGGTCCCAGACAGAAAATACAGCGCCATAATTACTATCAGTGTAAGGTTGTTGCCAGTGATGGTGCACCTTGTGCATGGCAGGAGAGACGATGAGGAAACTCAATGGTTGATCCAGCCACCGGGGCAGGTGAATATTGGCATGTGTGAATTGGGTGGATAAGACCAACACTGTCTGGTAGATCATCACGGCATACATCGGGGCACCAGTAATAGCAATGGCCACCAGGAAAAAAAGTCCCCTGAGTACGCTTTCAATAGGATGATGTCGAAGCCCGGTTGTTACATCTACATTATTATCGGAATGGTGTACTACGTGAAACTTCCATAGGGGATATACTTTATGTTGTACCCAGTGTACCAGCCAGCCGCCAAAAAAATCGAGGACCAAAAAGCAAATGATGATGGTCCATAAGGTGGAAGCCTGAAGCCAGTAAACCAGCCCAAGGCCGTTGGCCTTACTTATGTCGGAAAGAAGAACGATGATGAATGCAAAGGCTGTATGTATTACCAGGTGAACAATAGTGAAGGTGAGGTTCACAGAAGCATGGCGCCACTTTGTTTTTTTATATTGAAGCGACAGGAAAGGAATGGCACCTTCCAGTAGCCATAAAAGCATCATACCTCCTACTAAAAAAAACATTCTTTGGGCAGGGTGTTTTTCGAGCTCCTGGAAGTAGTCAAGTATGTTTTGCCACATAGCTTAAAGTTAATAAGAACCGGCAGCTTTCATTCGGAATAATGAAGGTAGGTGAGTCACCTATTAAGGTAATTCTTTAAAATCATAGCCGCAGTCTTCGCACTGATAGACTTTTTTAACTTCCATGGAATGCCCGTTCAATATCATGCTGATGATGGCCGAAAGCCTGCATGTATGTTGCCGGGTTATGCTTACTACTTTAAGTTTATGTGATTTGCATACCGGGCAGGGGATGGTTTTCAGGTAATCGAGTTCGGCCTGCTCCATCATGTCCCAGGCTCTTTCCGCCTGGCTATGGTAAACCATTAATTTGATACCGCCCAGTGCAGGGGTTAAAAGAGGGTCAACAGTTAAAATGTGTTCATCTTTAAGATGGCAATTGATATCCTTGTGCTGAAGCATGTTCAGTACTATGCGGGCTTCGATATAATTGTCAAATGAGCGAAGTTCTACATAATCCATACCTCTGATTTACACGGCCGGAGGGTTTGTAAGTAGTAGCAAATAAATTGCCGGGCTTGTGGGCCCGGCAAACAATTAGTAAAAATACTCTTAATTATAACATTGGACCGGGTCCTGTCTTATTGATTCAACATTAATGGCATTACCAGCATTAATACATCTTCACTGTCATCCATTTCAGTTGGCTTAATAATCCCAGCTTTGGTAGGAGTAGATAGCTCCAGTCTTACTTCCTCACTATCTGCTGCATTCAGCATTTCTATCAGGAAGCGGGCATTGAATGCAATGGTAATATCTTCTCCATCATATTGGCATTTCATCCTCTCATTGCCTTCAAAGCTGAAGTCAACGTCCTGTGCAGCTAACTGCAGTTCACTGCCGCTGATATTCAGCGCCACCTGGTTGGTGCTTTTATTACTGAATACGCTCACCCTGCGCAACGCACTTTGAAAATCATTTTTAGTAACAACCATTTTATAAGGGTTGTCGGAAGGGATCACCACTTTATAATCAGGGAACCTGGCATCTATGAGCCTACAGCTCATTTGGGTAGTGCCGTGCTTTACAAAAAGATGATTGGAATTATAACTTAACGTGATCTCATCTTCATTATCAGGAAGTGCAGATTTTAAAAGGTTTAAAGGCTTGCGGGGAACAATGAAAGATTCCGCTTTAGGACAACTTACATCTGTTCTTTTATACCGTACCAGGCGATGGGCATCTGTAGCCACACACTGTAAATAATCCTTATTTAATTCAAAAAAGACTCCTGTCATGGCTGGCCTGAGGTCATCATTACTTACAGCAAACAATGTTTTATTGATAGCAGTGACCAGGGCAGTAGCTGTCATGGTAAAGGATGTGGTATCATCCGCGGTAGGTTCTTTGGGGAAGTTATCAGGATTTTCACCCATAACCTTGTATTTACCGTTATCACTGGTGATCTCCACCCCAAAATTCTTATCAATATTAAAGGTTAGTGGCTGGTCGGGGATGTTCTTCAGGGAATCCATCAGGATCCTGGCAGGGATACAAACCTTTCCTGTTTCTTTGGCTTCAATATCCATCTGAATCCGCATGACGGTCTCCAGGTCAGTGGCTACCACGGTAAGCTTATTCTTATCTACTTCAAATAAAAAGTCCTCAAGAATGGGTAATACAGTATTGGCATTGATAACTCCGTTGATATGCTGCAGCTGTTTAAGCAGTTGGGAAGAAGAAACAATAAACTTCATGTTCTGGATTGTTTGAAATAAGTGTGGCGAAACTAATCATTTTTAGTGGACAAAATAGTTCCGTTGATAAGTTGGGCGGAGGAAGCTAAAGGCCTATGGTATAACCATTAACACATACAATAGATTCACCTCGCGGGAGGCAATGAGTAAACCTGGAGTAGTGTTTTATTGTTATACTTTGTATGGAATCCGGATATGGATATATTATTTTCAATAAATCGGTAGTATTTAATGATTTATACAGCTTTCGCGGCCCATGTTTTGAATAGAGTAAATTGCTTGTTTTGTTTAGAATAATGTTGAGACCGATTTAGAAAGTTTTCTGTTAGGATATTTGCTAAATCTAAGAGACTATAAAGTATGCTGGATAAGATATTTAGCTGGTCAAAGAAAAAGCCTGAAGAAGAAGTGCAGCCCCAAATAATTTTTGGACGTTATTCGGACAACAATAAATCTGTAGCCAAGGTAGAAAAATGGAATGCAGCGGATAACCTGTTCAAGGAAAAGAAATACTATGAAAGCATCGCTGCGTTTTTTGAATACCTGTCTGATGATGAGCTGGGCAACGTGAGTCATACACAGGCTGGAAATAAGGGGACCTTTGAATTTTACCAGGGGTCAAAGATCATCAGGGGTCATTATGATGACAAGTTATTTGAAGCAGAGGGTTTGCTGGCCACCATGCCGCAACCAAGCGTACCTGTCATGCGTCGTCTGCTGGAAATGAATTTCACCTTGTATTATAGCCGGTATGCTATCAATGGTGATAATATTTCCATGCTTTTTGACAGTGATATCCAGACAGCCAATCCCAGTAAACTATATTATGGCCTGAAGGAACTGGCCACCAAAACGGACAAACAGGATGACCTGCTGGTTCAGGATTTTACTTCTTTAAAAGCTATAGATACAGAGCACCTGCAACCCATTCCGGAAGAGGAAAAGGCAGTCAAATACCAATACTTTAAAAAATGGATCGAGGACACACTGGCCCTGATCAATGGTGTGGACCAGGATAAATATTCAGGGGGCATAGCTTATTTGTTGTTGGCGCTAGCCTACCGCATCGATTATTTGGTAATGCCCGAAGGCAAGCTATTGCTGGCATTGGAAAAGATCGTGGAGATCTATTTTAGAAAGGATGACAGGCCTGTAACGGAAAAGAACCAGGAAATGATAGACGGCTATCAGAAGCTGCTGGAAAAACAAAAAGAAGACTTTTTTCCTTACCTGTTCCGATCAAAGTACACGTTTTCCATTGTGACGCCTCAAAATTATAAGACCATTGCAGATGCCATATACAATGCCAACCAGAATGTAGCCTGGTATAAGGATAATAAATTACCTGGCATTGCTGCCCAGATCAGTGAATATGGGCTTTCCTATTGCCAGTATTCCTATAGTCTTCCCCGCCCCATCACGGAATATTTTCATTTATTCATGATGATCAATTACAATGATTTTTTCAGGGATATTGGATTTAAAGAAGAATACTACAAGAAAGAAACCGGGGAGTATAACCGTGAACTGATCTTCCAGAGAATCGAAGAAACAGAAGCAAGGTGGAGAGAGAAGTATCCTGAATTAAAGTTCAAAACGGACAAGTTGAAGTTTGACAACGAGGTGGCCTTCAACCAATCTTTTACCACCGAGATAGAATACCTGAATCTAGAAACCAAATAAGAATGAACACCCAGCAGATCATAGAACTATTCCGCCCTGCTATCATTCAGATCGCTACGCAAAACAGTACGGGAACAGGCTTTTATTTAAAGGAATTTGACCTGATCGTGACCAATGACCATGTCGTTGGCAAGAATGCTGAAGTGACCATACAGGGAAGGCTTTTTGAAAAAAGGCTGGCAAGGGTATGGTATACGGATCGCAAGCACGACCTGGCTTTTCTGCAACCACCACTGGAAGTGCAGATACCGGAAGTTAAACTGGGCAATTATGACGAAACCAAGGATGGCGATGTGGTGGTGGCTATTGGTCACCCCTTCGGCCTGAACTATACTGCCACACAGGGTGTGATCTCAAAGGTTGACCGCATCAGGGATGGTGTGAAATACATCCAGATAGATGCAGCTATTAATCCTGGCAATAGTGGTGGGCCCCTGGTGAATAAAGAAGGACATATCATAGGTATCAATTCTTTCATCATTCGGGGTGGAGACAACCTGGGATTTGCCTTACCGGTTAGCTATATCCGTGAGGCCCTCGAGTTATATGTGCCTCACAAGGGCGAGCCATCTACCCGGTGTCATAGTTGTAACCACCTGGTATTGGCCAGTAATATCGAAGCCTCCAAATACTGTCCTTACTGTGGCACCGAGGTGAAGCTGCCACAACCTCCCGAACGGGAAGCAAAACCTGTAGGGGTAGCCAAGACAGTAGAAGAAATATTGCGTGAATTGGGACAGGATGTGAAGCTGGCAAGGGATGGCAATAATAACTGGAGCGTGAAAGAAGGGACTGCCAAGATCAAGATTAATTATAATCCCGATAACTATTTCGTAGCTGGCGATGCCTATCTCTGCCAACTGCCCACAGATACTTCCCAAATAAAGCCTCTATACCAGTTCCTGTTGCAGGAAAACTATAAAATGGACAGCCTTGTTTTGAGCTGTGTGAAACAGAATATTGTCTTGTCCTGCATCATGTATGATATGGACATGACGAAAGAGGCCGGCGTGGAAATGTTCCGTGATCTTTTTCAGAAAGCAGATTATTATGACCAGCTACTGGAAAAAGAATTTGGTTGCCTGGAACTTTTGGAAGAATAATTACTGTCCCACCCTAAATACAACCACCGTGCAGAGAAAGATCCTCACTAAAGAACAGGCCTTACAAAAGTTACGGCAGTATTGCGCCTACCAGGAACGCAGCCACTATGAAGTGCAGCAAAAGCTATATGAGCTGGGCGTAAGAAAAGCAGAACATGATGAGATCATCTCCACGCTTATAGAAGAAGATTATCTGAATGAAGAGCGATTCGCCATGCAATATGTTGGCGGCAAGTTCAGGATGAAAGACTGGGGTCGTAAGAAGATCTATTACGCACTCAAGGAAAAGCGGGTGAGTGAGTACAGTATCAAGAAAGCATTGGCCCAGATAGATGAAGAAGCTTACCTGGCCATTTTACGTGAACTGGCTGAAAAGAAATATGAATCGTTAAAGGCTGAGCAATTTATGGTACGAAAGAAAAAGACCATAGACTACATGATACAGAAAGGTTACGAATCAGAACTGGTAATGTCAGCCCTGAAAAATATAGCAACCAAAGAATAATTATCTTAGGCTAAATTTCTACTAATGAGAAAAGGCTTGCTTCCCTGTTTTCTTTTATTGTCAACCGTTGTGTATTGCCAGCTTGACAGCACAAGGATCATTGAGCCTAATAAAGCAACAAGCTATACCAACAAAGATGTTATTCTTATTGCACTGGCTTCACTGGCTCTATTGATCGCCATCTACTTTTTATTCAGAAGGGCAAGAACCAGGGCCCGGAGAAATTAAAGCGTTGTATCAAGGGTTATTTGATTTTTCCAGGTCTCTATTTCCATTTCAAATTTTACTTCACCGCTTTTGGACATACCCACATCTTTCCATCCATTCATCCTGTAGAAAATTTCTGCTTTCGTGCCGGGAGCGGTACTTAACCAGGCTTTATGGCTGGTTTGCGTAAAATACCAGTCGAGCATAATACTATGGAGGTATTTGCCAATGCCTTTACCGGCATGGTCAGGGTGAACAAATAAAGCCCAGATATTGTGATCAACCAGGTCGGCAATGGCAAAGGCTACTATTTGATCATTGATCTCACAGACCCAACCTTTGCCTCTCACAGTAATATATTCTAAACAATCATCATCGGTTACAAGTGCTGGGTTGGATAATACATTCTCCTTTACACTATGACGAACAATTTGTATTTGTGTAATATCCGGGGGTATAGCTTCCCTGTATGCTACCTGTTCCTTTTTCATATATCAACACATGGATTATGAAAGTTAAACTAATTGATAAAATAGCTACGCTTGGGAATTATGCTTTTTTTTGCAGTATGTCAAACCTTAAGGTAAGCCTGGTTCAAACCACATTGCATTGGGAAGATAAGGCCTTAAACTTGTCTATGCTGGCAGATAAAATATCAAGCGTTAAAGAAGGCACGCACCTGGTGATATTGCCGGAGATGTTCAGTACGGGCTTTAGCATGAGCCCTGAGCTTTTGGCTGAAAACATGGAGGGTGCTACCATTGCCTGGATGAAGGAAAATGCAAGGAAAAACAAGGTGATCATTACGGGTAGTATGATAGCAGAACAGGAAGGAAATTTTTATAACCGGCTGGTGTGGATGTTACCCAACGGGCAGTATGGTATCTATGATAAGCGGCACTTGTTCGCCTTCGCTGAAGAAGATAAACATTATACCAGCGGCTCAAAGCGACTGGTTGCTTCGGTAAATGGCTGGAAGATTAATTTGTTGGTATGCTATGACCTTCGTTTCCCTGTATGGGCGCGACAACAGTTTGACGAAAATGGGAACTTTGAATATGATGTATTGATCTATGTAGCCAACTGGCCTGAAAGAAGGAACACGGCATGGAAAAGCCTGTTGCAGGCCCGGGCCATAGAAAACCAGTGCTATGTAATTGGCGTTAACCGGGTGGGTAAAGACGGCAATGATATTTATTACAGCGGCGATAGTATGGTCATAGATCCCCTGGGTGAGATCATTTATCAAAAAGCACACGAAGAAGATGTGGCTACGCTGACACTGGATAAGGAGCACCTGGAAACTATAAGAAATCGATTTCCTTTCTGGAGGGATGCCGATAACTTTGATATATTGCTATGAGCGCCAAAAGCAAACAATTTACTGGCCCTGGTGGATGGCGCTGTCCTGCTTTTTCTCTAATATAAGCTGTTGCACTTTTTGCATTTTAAAATCAGTATTACGCATAATGGCCTGCACTGTCGGCAATGCTTCTACTTCCGGAAGCACTCCTCTTCCCTTTGATTCATTCTTGTCAATGATCAGTCTGAATAAGGGCAACCTGAATCGCACCTTGGTATTGGGAAGAACCACATCCGGAATTAACCAGGCGGTGTTGCCATAAGCTCCGCCCCCGGTTTCTTCACCAACGATTGTTACATTATCCTGCGGTTTAACGGTTTTTGCGAAAAGAGATGCAGCTGAAAATGTATTGCCGCCCGTCAGCACATATACGTCACCGTTAAAATGGTTCTTCTTTTTGGGTGAGAAGTATTTCTTCTCATAATATTTAAAATGGTAATTACCATCTTCTCTTTTGTGGGCCATAAAAAGCAGGAACAAACGACTTTGTAAATAACTTTCAATATACCGGCGGTATTTACTGTTTCTCTTTACAGCATAGATCGAATCTGCTATTTTAAAAGGCGCATTGGCTATGTAGCGGGTAAGCAGATTAGAAAGCACTACACTGCCACCTCCGTTGCCACGCAGATCAATAACCAGGTTGTGTATATTTTCTTTCCTCAGCTTTTTAAAAGACTTCTTAAAGAATGTGCGCAGCCTGAAGCTTTTTGAAAACCCGTTCACTTCCATTACGGCAAGGTTTCTTGCGGTATCTATATTCATGCTACGCTGGGCCGTAAATGCCATCTTTCTTCTTTCCCTGGCGGAAGGTTTTTTTACAGTCGTTCTGCGCGTTGGTGTATCTATCGTTGGGTTATATACATCTATCTGTGCCGCCTTTAGATTACCAAGCGTGTCGATATATTCCACGTTCATTTTTCTGCGCAATCCGAAAATGGAGCCATACATATTGCGAAACATGCCACCATTGCTAATGGTCTGGTACTTATGTGTCAGGTTATAACCATCCCCGGAGAGATAATTGAAAAAGGTATCCACTACTGATTGAATCGGGTGACCTTCTATAGATTTCAGAACAACCCCACGTGTGACATTACTGTCTTTCCGGTTAAGGTTTGAAGTAACCATTACAGTATCCGGCCATGCCTTTACGCTCAGGGGTAAGGAAAAACTTCTTGCCCTGTCAGAATAACGGCTGGCAGCTTTTGAGGATCTAACACTGGTATGCCCGCACCTGAACTTTGATACTACATAGCTCAATATGTTCCGGAACTTATACTCCGGCAGTGAATCATTAAGCTGGCTGGCTCCCTGGTCAAAATAGTAATCAATACTGTCCTTGCTGGTGTACCAATAAAGGCTGGGATGAGACTCTTCCAGGATATTCCGAAATAAGGTATAGTCTTCCTTCAGCTGCCCTGGGCTATACTTTTTAGCAGGGTCATAGTTTTTGCTCACAGCGCAGCTGCAGGCAAACAATAGTATTAAATAAAGCGGGTAACCCTTTTTCATGGCAGCCATCATTCTCATTTCAAAGCATTCCAGCCCTGGGCTGTTATGGGATGCTTCCCCCCTCCTTTGGTGATGATATGCGCACCGGCTTCCTGGTCGGTAATATAGCCTATGACACTTATTTGTTCTGAAAGAGTGATCTTTTCGTAATCATCTTGCTTCATGGTAAAAAGCAATTCATAATCCTCGCCTCCACTCAATGCACAAGCCGTTGGGTCAAGGTTGAATTTGAAGGCAGCCATCCTGGCATCTTCAGCAATAGGTATTTTCTCTTCATATAAAACGCAACCTACCTGGCTATTCTTACAGATATGTAATATCTCCGAACTCAGGCCATCGCTCACATCTATCATGGAGGTAGGCGTGATATCATTATTGGCAAAGAACTCTATGATATCTTTCCTGGCTTCGGGCTTCAATATCCTTCCAACAATATATTTCTCGCCTTCCAGGTCAGGCTGAACGCCCGGGCTTTCCATAAAGATCTTCTTTTCCCTTTCCAGCAACGTCAGGCCCAGGAAGGCTCCACCAAGATCCCCCGTAACGCAAAGAAGGTCACCTTTTTGAGCACCACTTCGTTTTACATATTTGTCGGGTGCCACTTCGCCTATGGCTGTACAGGAAATAATAAAACCTTTTTGAGAAGAAGTGGTATCCCCGCCAATAAGGTCAACGCCATATTTTTCGCAGGCGGCATACACGCCTTCATAAAATTCTTCCAATGCCTCAAGGCTGAACCGGTTACTGAAGCCCAGCCCCAGGATCACGTGGGTTGGCGTGGCATTCATGGCACAGATATCACTCACATTTACTACTATTGTTTTATACCCCAGGTGCTTCAGGGGAGTATAAGCAAGGTCGAAATGCACCCCTTCCAATAAAAGATCGTTGGTAACAACTGTTTGTTTCCCAAAATGATCAATCACTGCTGCATCATCACCTACACCTATAATAGTGGATGCATTCTGGATCTCTATATTTTTAGTCAAATGGTCAATTAGACCAAATTCTCCAAGTGTAGAAACTTCTGTCCTGTTTTCACTCATAGCTGTAAGATAATTATGATTTTGATGGAACGTTGCCCTTAACCCACTCTACCAGTTCTTCGTGAATAATGCCATTGCTTGCAATGATACCCGGCTGGTAAGGTGAATAGGGACCTCCATGAAGGTCTGTAACTTTTCCACCGGCTTCCTCTACCAGTAAAAAGCCGGCGGCGCTGTCCCAGGCTTGTAATTTATGCTCATAGAAACCGTCAAACCGGCCACAGGCCACCCAGGCCAGGTCAATGGCGGCTGAACCCAACCTGCGTACAGGCACCCCTCTTCTTATGAAACGCTCAAACACCTGCAGTGGACCATTAGGTTCATCCAGGTAGGTATATGGAAATCCTGTGACCATGCAGGCATTGACAACATTCTCCTTTTTACTTACGCTGATTGGTTTGTCATTAAGTGTAGCGCCTTTACCCCTTTCCGCGATAAAGAATTCATTGATGAAGGGGTTGTAAATAGCCGCCAGCACCATCTTTTTTTGATGCTCTATACCAATGGATATGCAGCAAATGGGGATGCGGTGGGCAAAATTCACTGTACCGTCAATAGGATCAATGATCCATTTGTATTCGGAATCCTGCACCAGGTCGCCGCACTCTTCACTAAGTATATGATGTTCCGGGAAATTTTGTTTGATAACGTCGATTATTGCTTTTTCAGAAGCATGGTCCACCTCTGTTACCAGGTTGTTGATCCCTTCTTTATTGGAGATCTTGATATCCAGGTCATTAAACCGCAGTATTTCACTGGCCGCAGCCTGCACTGCCTGGAGAAGGGTGTTTTTGAGCATCCGCAAAAATAGCTGATAGTTTTGGTATCCTTCCTGCCGCGGGCGCTAATTGGAAGGGGATATAACCAGGTGATGACCCGGGTGCATCAATGCGTTTGCTTTGACCCGTTAAACAGACAATCTTCTTGTAGTTTGAATGATATTCTTGTAGGTTTGTCCGTTTAGATACCTGGAGCTATTGAACTTATCCATCATCATAGTTAATTATAATGTTAAGTACTTCCTGGAGCAATGTCTTTTTTCATTGCGCAGGGCGTGCAAGGGAATTGAGGCGGAGGTCATTGTAATAGATAACCGTTCCTCTGATGGAAGCATTGAATACCTGCGTCCCAAATTTCCTGATGTACGCTTTATAAAAAAAGAAAGCAATATTGGCTTTGCAAAAGCATGTAATGCGGGTTTGCAACTGGCCACCGGGAAATATATTTTGTTCTTAAACCCAGATACGCTGGTGCCAGAAGATTGCTTTCCTGTTTGTTTTTCTTTCTTTGACCGCCATGATGATTGCGGAGCCCTCGGTGTCAAAATGGTAGACGGTTCTGGCCGGTTTTTAAAAGAATCCAAAAGGTCTTTTCCTTCCCCGGTTACCTCCTTATACAAATTGATCGGCCTTTCAAGATTCTTCCCCAGGTCAAGAACATTCAGCAAATATCACCTCGGTCATTTGGACGATGCTAACAACCACGAGGTGGATGTGCTGGCGGGCGCCTTTATGATGATAAGAAAAGAAGTCCTGGATGAAACCGGAGGTTTTGACGAGATGTTCTTTATGTATGGTGAGGATGTTGATTTAAGTTACAGGATTCAAAAAGCCGGCTACAGGAATTATTATGTGGCGGAAACCAGTATCATACATTTCAAGGGTGAAAGCACACGACGGGGAAGCCTGAACTATGTCAGGATGTTTTACAAAGCCATGAGCCTTTTTGTTCATAAGCATTATGGCGGTGCCAGTGCCGGCATTTTTAATATCAGTATACAGTTAGCCATCTGGGCCCGCGCCTCCATTACTGCTATTGCCAAATTTATAAAATGGATAGGCCTGCCTGTTATTGATGCCTTGCTGATCCTGCTTTCTTTCTGGCTGACCAAGGAAGTATGGGTGAATTATATAAAAACAGATACTGTTTACCCCCAGGGATTGTTGTTGATCTCTTTTCCTGTTTTTATGATCGTGTATTTAATAGTGGCCTATTATGCGGGTTTGTATGACAGGTATTATAAATTCAATAACCTGGCAAGGTCCAACTTTACTGCAACCCTTGTACTGTTGGCGTTATATGCTTTGTTGCCAGAAGACCTACGTTTTTCAAGAGGCATAGTGCTTTTCGGATCCCTTATATCTTTTATTCTATTGAATGCATTCCGGTGGTTCTTGTTAAAAGCGGATATGCTGAGAGCTGCTCCTGGAATGATCACAAAACCCTACATACTGGTAGCAGGTTCAGATAAGGAGTTCGGTGAGGTCAGGAATTTTTTGCATCAAAAGAACATGGCCGACAAGATCATTGGCCGGGTAGCTATAAACGGCGACCCTGGTGATGCTGTTTCGGGATTAAGAGATATTGCCAATGCTTCCCGTGCCCTGAAAGCCGAAGAGATTATTTTTTGTACAGGAAGCATCAGCTATAAGAATATCATCAACCTGCTTCCCCTTATACCGGAAGGTCTCAGGATACGCTTTCATGCCTCATGCAGCGGCAGTATTGTAGGCAGCGAAGCCGGCCATACTGCAGGTGCAACTATTGCATCGGAAAAAGAGTATAATTTATCAGATGCGGGTAAAAGACGCAGCAAACGATTGATAGATGTCAGCGTTTCATTTATTTTTTTGATTCTTTTCCCCCTACCTATTTTTATTTTAAAGCGGCCGGCATCCTTTTTTAAGAACTGCTTCCAGGTCCTTGCCGGTAAAAAGACCTGGGTGGGATATATCATTCATGAAGCTCAACTGCCCATGTTGAGAAAAAGCATTGTGGGTTCAAACGGATTCCCACCAAAAAGGCAGAAGCTTCCCATAGAAAGCCTGAAAATGGTGGATGAATGGTATGCACGGGATTATGAACCTTTGCAGGACCTGAGAACTATTTTTAGCAGCTATGTATATTTGGATGCTTAGATTCGCCGGGCACAATTGGTACCTTTATTGATAACACTAACGGTTGTAAAGAATGGCAAGGATCATTGATATTAAACTTCCTAAAGCAATAGCCGCGGCCTTGCGCATCCCTGAAAACGATCCCAGGAGACAGCAATTAAGAGTATTGAAAAAACTTTTGAAGAAAGCGACGCTTACAGAGTTTGGCCAGACATACCATTTTGACGAGATCTTACTGAGTAAACACATAGGGAAGGAATTTCAACAACGGGTGCCAGTTCATGATTATAATAAGATCTATGAAGAGTGGTGGAAGAAAACACTGGAAGGCGTACCCGATGTCACCTGGCCAGGAAAGATCAAATATTATGCACTGAGTTCCGGCACCTCTGAATCTGCCAGCAAGTATATCCCTGTGACCAAAGAAATGTTGCGCAGCAATCGCATTAATTATATCCGCCAGCTTATTTCTGTATTTAATTATGAGCATTTGCCCCGCAATGCTGTTACTAAAGGTTTCCTGATGCTCGGCGGTGCTACAGATCTGCAGAAAGGAAAGGCAGGATGGTATGCAGGCGACCTGAGTGGAATATTGGCGAAGAACAGGCCTTTCTGGTTCCAGACATTTTACAAGCCGGGAGGCAGGATAGCCAAGATCAGGGACTGGAATGAAAAGCTGAATGAAATAGTAGAAAAAGCCCCTGACTGGGATATTGGTTACATAGTGGGTGTTCCAGCCTGGTGCCAGATGTGTATGGAAATGATCGTTGAACATTACAAGGTCAAAACGATTCATGACATTTGGCCTAACCTGGGATTTTTTGTACATGGCGGTGTGGCCTTTGAGCCGTACAAAAAAGGATTTGAAAAGCTGCTGGGCAAACCCATTGTATATATTGAAAACTATTTATCCAGCGAAGGTTTTATTGGATATAAAGACCGTGAAAATGCAAAAGGAATGAAGTTGGTCCTGGACAACAATATTTTTATGGAGTTTGTGCCTTTCGACAGTAAGAATTTTGACAGTGAAGGCAATATGGTGAAAGACCCTGAAGCTTTCATGATACATGAAGTGGAAGAAGGCAAAGATTATGCATTGCTGATGAGTACCAACTCGGGCGCCTGGCGATACCTCATTGGCGATACGCTGCGGTTTGTTGACATAGAAAGAAAAGAAGTGGTCATCACCGGAAGGACCAAACATTACTTAAGTCTAGTTGGGGAACACCTGAGCGTGGAAAATATGAACAAGGCAATAGAATTGGTAAGTGAGGAATTCAATATTTCCATTCCTGAATTTACAGTGGCAGGGTTTCCATATGAGAACCTCTTTGCACATAAATGGTATATAGCCTGCGACGATAAGGTAGATGCGGATCTGCTGATCAAAAAGATCGATGAACATCTCTGCCGGTTAAATGATGATTATGCCGTAGAACGAACCAGCGCCCTTAAGCAGGTATTTATTGAAAAACTTCCCGAACAGGCCTTTCTCAGGTTCATGGAAACCAAGGGCAAATTGGGCAGCCAGCATAAATTCCCCAGGGTTTTAAAAGGTAAGATATGGCAGGAATGGAATGAGTTCTTAAGCATGAATTACGAGAACAAATAGTTGCTACCTTTTGCTTAATCATTTTATTCAATCTGCCGAATCATATCTACTTCTAACTTAGCACCTCTTTTATCAATTATGGTCAATGCTTTACTAAAAGGAATTACGCTGGGGTTATTGCTTGCTATATCCGTCGGGCCTATTGTATTTACTGTAATCAAGCAAAGCCTGAATAACGGAACGAAAGGAGGACTTGCTTTTATTGCCGGTATTTCCCTGAGTGATATCATATTAGTGATTCTGGCCAATTTGTTCACCAACCTGTTCACCACATTGAATGAACACAAGAAAGTGCTGGCCACAGTTGCCAGTATTTTCCTGATACTTGTCGGTGTCTATTACCTT
Source organism: Flavisolibacter ginsengiterrae DSM 18136 (assembly GCF_059568575.1). NCBI lineage: Bacteria > Pseudomonadati > Bacteroidota > Chitinophagia > Chitinophagales > Chitinophagaceae > Flavisolibacter > Flavisolibacter ginsengiterrae. The sequence goes on along the minus strand of NZ_JCANTR010000011.1, from coordinate 15,845 downwards.
TTTTTCAAAAAGGTAAAGGTCAATGAAGAAGGAGCGCAGTCACTTACCTTTAATACAGGCGATTACCTCAAGATATTTACCATGGGTTTTATCATGAATGTTTTTAATCCCGGTATCATTATTTTCTGGTTAACAACATCTACTACTTTTATAGGAAATACTTTAGAGCATCGCATTGTCATCTTTTCAACCGCCTTATTTTTGGCACTGGCAGCCGATGTATTAAAGGTCCTTCTGGCCAATAATTTACGTAAACGGTTAACGCCTAAAAATATTCACCGTATCAACCAGCTCAATGGGATCATCCTGATTGGATTTGGTGTGGTGATCATTTTTTTACAGTAAACTGTGGCTATGAAATCTAAATCGGGAAAAACCACCACCTGGACCTGGATCAAAAGAATTGTGCTCGCTTTATTCATACTTCAATTGGTCTACATCATTGCGCTGAAATGGATCAACCCTCCTGTAACACTGACCCAACTACAAAGTTTATTTACGGGTAACGGGCTTAGAAGAGATTATGTAAGCAATGATGAACTCTCTTACAACATGAAACTGGCCGTAGTATCCTCCGAAGACCAGGTCTTTCCTGATCATAGTGGGTTTGACTGGAAAAGTATCGAGAAGGCCATGAAATACAATAAGAAGAAGCCTAATCGCATCAGGGGTGCCAGCACCATCAGCCAGCAGGTGGCAAAGAATGTATTTCTATGGCAGGGCCGCGACTGGATACGGAAAGGCCTGGAAATTTATTTCACGAAAATGATAGAGTGGATCTGGGGAAAGGAAAGAATTCTCGATGTTTACCTCAATGTCATAGAAATGGGTAAAGGTATCTTTGGAGCAGAAGCGGCATCACAGTATTATTTTAAAAAGCCTGCAAAGAAATTAACCCGCAGAGAAGCCGCCATGATAGCAGCCTGTCTTCCCAATCCTAAAAAATACTCTGTAAAACCTGCTTCCAATTTTGTGCTAAATAAGTCCGGGTGGATACTACAACAAATGAATAACCTGGAAGATGATCCCGATCTTCAAAAGATCATTGCAGCCAGTCAATAATTTAAAGAATGTATCAAAGTACATTCTCCTGAAAACAAAATTATTTTCTTTTATAAATAGAGTTTAGCAAGGCAACTGCGGTTTGAAGACGTTGGGTGTCTGTGCCTGTTATTTCTGCCCACAAGGTATTGCTGTTAATCACGATATCCTTATACATATCGAATAGCTTTTTACGAAACTCAGGGTCAGGGTACTCTCTCAGTCCGTCAGGTTCCCAGGGAAGGTCTGTTGAACACAATAAATAAAAATCATATCGGCGCTGTGCTATCTGTTTCAGAATCCAGGTATGGCAGTTTTCAAAAGCCACTTCACACCAAACCTTCATCACGTACATATCCGTGTCAATAAAATAAAAACCATTCCTTGCTTCCAGCAGCAATGAATCTTCCAGCTCCTGTTGTCCTCGGGCAATATTCAACAAATCCTCATAATTATAATCCATTCCTTTATCCGAAAGATATTCCCTGGCAAATTCAGGACACCACACGGTATCATAGTACTCGGCGAGCTGTTGACAAAGTGTGCTTTTCCCCGTTGACTCGGGACCTATTATTACGATCTTCCTCATGGATGTGTACCTAAAGATAAATCCCATGGTTCTTTAACAGCCCTCAATTTCCATTCCTTTAAACCCAGAACTGCCAGCACCAGCAAAACAATATAGTATACACTGGTAAAAACAAGGCCCTTTACAAAGTATAGTGGAATAGAAGCTATGTTGGTAGCAATCCACCAATACCAGCTTTCCACTTTCTTTCTTGCCATTAACCACATGCCTGTGTACGCGGTTGCGGAAGCAAAAGCATCAGCCCAGGGAATGGCTCCCGAGGCAAATAATTGTTTTAAATATACCAGTGAAAAATAAACAGCTACATAAAAGAAAGCACCGAATAATAACTGGTGTATCCATTGTTTTGATGTCGAATAAGTAATATGCACCAGCGGGTGCGCCTGTTTGTCTTTCCTTGCCCAAACAATCCACCCATAAATGCTCATCACAGTATAATAGAAATTGACACTGGCTTCCCCGATAAGATGGTATTTGAAGCTGAGATAAATGTAGATTATTGTATTGACCAGGCCTACCGGGTACACCCAGATGTTTTCTTTTTTAGAGAACCAAACACTTAGAATTCCTGTGACGACAGCAATATATTCAATAGGTGTAGTGGCTTTTAACCCTGTGAGGAATTGTTGTACCAGATCTTGCATAGAAAGATGCAAACCTAATTGAAATCAGCGGCCTTTGTACCAGTTGCCCGGCTTTAAATAAACCGGGCCTTTACCAGTTAAAAAACGTGTAGGCAACTGCTTTCTTGCGGAACCAGTGGTTTGCCAAACTGAAAAGTGCAAATGAGGAAAGGCTGAAAAGCCTGTGCTGCCACTATAGCCAATCACCTGGCCCTGCTGAATGCTATCACCCACATGCACCAAAGCACCATGATAGGTAATATGTCCATAGTAAGCCTGGCTGCCATCTTCATGCCTGATGACTATAAGATTCGACTTGCCGGCATACTTTTTCCCAATACCGCCAGTTATAAAATCCTGCACCACTCTTGCCACCACACCATCTCTTGCGGCCATGACAGCAGTTCCTCTTTTCATTTTAAAATCAAGCGCAAGACGGCCATGGTGTGAGAACAATGAATTGTAACCTTGTACCAACAAATGAGACCTTCCTTTTTCATATGGCAGCCTGTACACATAGCTGCTGTCATTTGCATAGGGTTCCATTGTAGCAAAATGAAATTGCTTTCCACAGGAAGAAATGATGCATGCAAAAATCAACCAAAGGATCAACGGCTTCATCTTCACAAAAATAAAAAAGCGACCATAAGGCCGCTTTATATTGGTATAGATTTTATCTCTAATTATTCTGCTTCAGCCACAACTTCCTTTACCTCGGGAATCATTCTCTTCATCATTCCTTCAATACCCGCCTTCAGGGTGATCATAGATGAAGGACATCCACTGCAGCTTCCCTGCAACATAAGGTTCACAATACCTTCGTCATAGCTTTTAAACTGGATGGCACCACCATCCATTTCTACTGCCGGGCGAACATAATTGTCAAGTAATTCCTTGATCCTTTTTACTACATCACTGTCATCAACATTTACATCATTGCTGCTTTCCACTTTTCTTACAGCTACTTCTTCTTCGTTAATCACAGCCTTACCTTCTTCCAGGTAACCTTTCAAAAACTCACGAATAGCGGGAATTACATCCTGCCAGTCGGTATCCGGAGTTTTGGTAAGCGTAACAAAATTAGAAGCAATAAAAACGGCCTTTATAAAAGGGAAACCGAACAATTCATTCGCCAGCGGTGAAGGTTTTGCACTTTCAACATCCGGGAAATCAATGCTTTTACCTGGATACAAAAGCTTGTTGGCAACAAACTTCATTGTTTCCGGGTTGGGTGTCATTTCGGTATATATGCTGATGATAGGATTGCCTGTTTTGATCATAATGCACTGTTTGAACGGCAAATTTACCATAGTTCCTGTTAAAAGGATGCTATGAAAGCGCAATTTGCGCAATTCGTAACTGTTTAAAACGTACGCTTCAGGCCAAGGGTAATATAAAACAGGTTTTCTCCCCTTTCAGAAAGATCTGGCCGGCCCGTAACTGTTATCAGGTTTTGCGGTAAAATATAGGAAGGCGTGGCCAGGATCATCCATTTGTCCTTCACATAGATAAAGGGTACGGAAGCTTCATAGGCAAGTATATTGAACTGTTGAACATTTTCCGTAACCTGCTGGTTACCGGAAGGCAATAATGGCAGCCCCCCCTTCTTTTTGTAATAAGTATTTGTAAAATTCTGTGTTCCTGCATAGGCATAAAAAGAGGGGTCTATCACTATAACACTTCCATTATTATTTTCCTTCCGGATAATATGATCTATCCCCGCAGTTGCACCCAGATCTGTTTTGTCGCTGAATTTTACATCTCCACCGATAGTTAGATTTAATAACTTATTCAGCGAGCTCAAACTAAATCCTGCCTGTGATTTTAATGCAGACTGCACCAACTGGCTGCCTGAAGTGTAAAAGGGCTTCAATACAAACAAATTGGTCATCCATTTCTCCGTGCTGTGTTGAAAACCTACTGTTGTGATGGTTCCCGCATACTCCATCTTCTGCAAACTATTGTTTACAAATACCGGTGCAGCATTGACGTAGAATTTTTCACCAAGCCAGACTTCTGCCATAGGGAAAAACCCAGTGCTTTTCAGGCTGTCTGTCCTGCCATAATAATTAAGGTTAGAATTATAGTTCAGGCTTAGCTTGAACTGCGCACGGGAAGTTGTAGAATCCTGTGCATGGGTAAGTATAGATATGGCAGTTGCCAACAGTAAGAATATCTTTTTCATGGGGTGTGTTTTAAAAAAGCATCCCATTCAGGTCATGAATGGGATGAGTTACATAGGGGGTAATATTATCCTTTCTTTACCTGGCCTTTAGCCTCGGTTTGAGTTTTTGCTTTTCCATTTACAGAAGCACCATTTTTATCGGTTTTAACATCGCCTGAGGTCTGTGTTTGAGTGCTACCGTTGACAACTGCAGAATGTTCGTTGGCATGCTCTTTTGCTTCATCAGAAGCGTGAAGGGCAGCCTGTGATTTTGCATGAGCCTCTGCCTTGGTTTTTGTTTCAGCCTTGGTCTTTACTTCTTTGCTTTTTTCTATGGCTTCATCCTTTTTATCTTCTGCCTTGGTCTTCACCTTTGCAGTTTTTGTTTTTGCTTTATCAGCTGCCTGCTGGCCATCTACTGTTGCATCAGCATCAGTCTTGGTAGTACCATCTGCCTTTGCTCCAAACACAGCGGAATTTTCATCAGCATGTGCTTTAGCCTGTTCAGAAGCATGAACATCTGCCTTTGCATTTACTCTTGCGTTCTCTTTAGCAGTATTACTTACATCACCAGTAGTACGAACAGTAGTTTTTACAGCAGCCTTTGTAGCAGAAGTTGCAGCACCTGTGGTAGCTTTTGTAGCAACTGTTGCCCTGGTGGCAGCATTCGTAGCAGCTTTTGTAGCGGCAGTGGCATTAACGGCTTTGGAAACTGAAGCATGAGTACTGTTAGCAGCACCAATGCTAACTTGTGCAAAACTTACGGAAGCTGCGAAGGTTGCAGCAATAACTAAAACGGATTGTTTGATTGTTTTCATACGAGTGTTTTTGTGTTTCGTGTATCATAGAAGGATTATTACGCCTGAGGTTTAAAAACACCATTAACATTTTTTAACGTGACACCAGAAAATAAGGTAAAACCATTAGGTTTAATGAGTAAATAAGGAGGAAATATTTACAGTTTAGCACAAAAGAAAGGCGCTAAACTTTGTTGTAGCGCCTTCTTTATATATAAGCATAGTTATTATGAAGTCACGATCATCAGCTTCGCATAATTAAGCATGATCTTTTTTTCACCATTCTCGTCAAACTTAATAGTTGCAACAGGGTTATGACTGGAACCTTCCAGCTTTAAAACCTCACCAAAGCCAAATTTTTGGTGTTCCACCCGCATGCCCTGTTCCAGTTTTGTAATGTCACTGGGAACAAAATTTGGCGAAGGCACATGCGCCACCTCTTTGGGTTTATTATTGCTATTGAGCAGGGTGGACACAAAGGTCTTTTCTTTAGATTCTGTTTTGGGACTTCCAAATCCACGCTGCATTCTTTCAAATGCTGAACCCATCATTCCCTGGCCCGAATGATTCTTTACGCCGCCACCCGCAAAGCTTTTATCAATGAACTCCATAGGTATTTCATCAATGAAGCGGCTGGGATCATTCTGCTGCAGGTTGCCAAATTTATACCTGGTATTGGCATAACTGAGGTAAAGCGTTCCTTTAGCCCTTGTTACCGATACATAGAACAGGCGTCGTTCTTCCTCCAATTCTTCCCTTGTATTGATGCTCATGGCATTGGGAAACAATCCTTCTTCAAGTCCGCCAACAAATACTACAGGGAATTCCAAGCCTTTGGCAGCATGAATGGTCATTAATTTCACGGTATCGGCATCAGGATCTTTCTGGTCAGCATCTGTCAACAATGTGATTTGCTGTAAATAACCAGCGAGACTTTTATCTCCCACCTCTCCACTTTCCTCGCTCATGGGTGTTTCTGTAAATTCTTTAATAGAGTTCAATAACTCCTGCACGTTCTCGTAGCGCTGAACCCCTTCGGTGCTTTTGTCATTAAACAACTCTTTTACAAAGGCCGTTTGCTTGCCTACATGAAAGGCAATATCATAAGCGTTCTTTGAAGACAGCATGCTGTGAAAGCTGCGGATCATCAGCACGAATTCTTCAACTGCTGCCAGGGTGCCTGCTTTAAAACCAAACATCTGTGCATTTTCCAAAACCTGCCACATGCTGATATTATTCTCATTGGCGGCGAGTATAGCTCTATCTACCGAAGTCTTACCTATGCCTCGTACAGGATAGTTGATGATGCGCTTCAACGCCTCTTCATCTTTTGGATTAACAATGATGCGCAGGTAAGCTATGTAGTCCTTGATCTCTTTGCGCTGGTAGAAGGAAATACCTCCATAGATGGTATAGGGAATATTCATTCTCCTCAGGCTTTCTTCAAAAGAACGGCTCTGGGCATTGGTGCGGTATAGGATCGCGATATCCTTATTGTTATGATGGTTGCGCAGCTTTTGCTCCTGTATGGCATCTGCTACAAACTTGCCCTCATCATTGTCCGTCATCGTTCGAACCAGCTTTATCTTTTCACCTGTAGCATTCTCTGTGAAAAGTGTTTTAGGTATCTGGCCTTTATTGTTCTTGATGATCTCATTGGCGATACTCAAAATGTTTTGCGTGCTGCGATAGTTCTGTTCCAGTTTGATCACCTTCACTTCATCATAGTCTTTCTGAAACTGCAATATGTTTTGTATCGTGGCACCACGGAAAGAGTAAATGCTCTGGGCATCATCTCCAACCACGCAAACATTTTCATGCACTGCACCTAATAACTTGATGATCTCGTACTGCGCGGGATTGGTATCCTGGTACTCATCGATCAGGATGTATTTGAACTTGTGCTGGTACTTGTGTAAAACCTCGGGGAAGTGCTTAAGCAGTTCGTACATTTTAAAAAGCAGGTCATCAAAATCCATAGCGCCGTTCTTAAAGCAACGCTTGCTGTAGGCATCATAGATATGACCGATCATTGGACGGTTGGCCCTCATGTCTTCCTGCTGCAAATAATAATCCGTCATGTATTCCTTCGGACCCACCAATGAGTTCTTGGCAGATGAGATGCGATTATATACCGCGTTGGGTTTATAATGCTGCACATCCAGGTTCAATTCGTTGGTCACAGCTTTTACCACGCTCTTGGCATCATCGGTGTCATAGATGGTAAATGCATTAGGATATCCTATGCGGTGTGCTTCTGCGCGCATAATGCGGGCAAAGACACTGTGAAATGTTCCTATATATAAATTGCGGGATTCACGGTTACCAAGGATGTGGCCAATACGTTCTTTCATTTCAGCCGCCGCCTTGTTGGTAAATGTCAGTGCCAGGATATTAAAAGCATCCACGCCCTGGGCCATCAGGTGGGCGATGCGCGTTGTCAGCACCTTTGTTTTACCGCTTCCGGCACCGGCCACAATCATCAGCGGCCCCTCGATGGTCAATACAGCCTCACGCTGTCTATCATTCAATCCCTTCAAATAATCTTGCATGCGGCGAAGGTAGTTTTTTGGGGTGGCTTTCCACACAAGTACTATCTTAAAAGAAGGACAAAACCGGGACCTTTAGGGTGGGAAAAAATTTAAAAAGGGGAAGCCTGGAGTATAATGATATTATATGCTTTTATTTCTCTTTATAGCTAACAATCTCTCTTTTTTGTTTGCCAGTTGGTCTTAAGCAGTAAAAAATTCTTTTAATACCTTTCTTGCCTCAATAAAATCTTATGGCCACAAATCTACCCGAGGTATGGTTACGGGGACCTGTTGAAAAGATTCCTTCTTTATTACAGCCCGCAGCGCACGCGGTATTGCAGGCACTGGAAGAAGTTAAGGATATCATGCTGGACTTCCCGGCGGAACTTTTATGGGTGAAGCCGGCCGGAGTTGCTTCTGTTGCTTTTCACCTGCAGCACATGGCGGGTGTACTGGACCGGTTGTCCACTTACGCCAGGAAGCAAATGTTGTCGGAAGAGCAAATGAAATGGCTGCAAAATGAAGGAAAGGAAATTGCTGTGACAGTTGAAGCATTAATGAACCACCTGGAGCAAAATGTTCAATTATACCTACAGCAATTGATCAATACTGAAGCATCATCTCTCACCGAACCAAGAACAATAGGAAGAAAGGCCTTACCCACTACACACCTTGGGCTGTTGTTCCATGCCGCAGAACACACCCAAAGACATTTGGGCCAATTACTGGTAACAGCAAGAATAGTAAAAGGCGGTTTACATTAGTCCGCATATGCGTTTACACAAAGAGGAATTAAGAGCTATTAGCCCTATAATCTTGTAATAGTAAAAAAGAGTCAACCTGCCTCATCGGTTTTAACGGCACAACCTTTGTAAAATCAAGGGTATGAAAAAGATGATGGTTGTAATTGTGGCAGCAGTTTTGGTAAGCTCCTGTACACAGGTGGCTGGATGGTTTGGCAATACCACTGACAGCACTTCCCAAAAACAAACAGACAGCAGTTCATATGCTGCATTCAGGGATGAAAGTATTACTGAAGCCAATGCGTATTCAGACCTTTTCCTTGATAGTGCAGCAGTTGAATCTTATATTCAAAAAGAAAAATTGAATGATTCCGCAGCAAGGGGATTGCGCAATTTTTACCTTGTCCGCAACTTCCAGTATGCCTGGTTTACCACCCATGGTATGACTGAACAGGCCAGGGCTATGTGGAATTTATATGCCGGGGATTCATCCAATGCCAGCCAAAAGCTAAAAACGCATATAGATAGCCTCATGCAAAATGATTCATTACAGTTAAACAGGGGAGATTCTTCCTTTGCCCATACAGAACTGGATCTCACACGGCAATTGGTACAATATGCGGCAAAACAAGACAGCGGTTTGATAACCAATGATAATATCTATTACCTGGTGCCTGCCAAAAAACAGGACGTGATGCAATTAGCGGATTCTATTCTTCATAAGGAAAAAGATTCCATACAATATGCAGGTAACAAGGCATACAATGCATTGAAACAACAGTTGGCTATATATTATACGGCAGCCCAGGATAGTTCCATGCAAAACTTCACTATTCGTTCCGGGAAATTAAAAAAAGGAAGTTCAACACCACAAGTGGTTTTACTGAAAAAGAGGCTGGCGGCAACCGGGGATTATGTGGCAACTGATACTACCGCAAAATTCAATGACTCATTGCAGATGGCTATTAAGGATTACCAGGCAAGAAATGGATTAGCACCTACAGGAGTAGTGAATGATTCATTGGTGGAAGTGTTAAATATCCCTTTTAAGCAGCGGGTAGAACAGATACTGGTAAACCTGAACCGGACCTTATGGATGCGTCCCATGACTGATGGCAACCGCATCATGGTCAACATTCCTTCATTGATGCTATATGCCATCGAAGATAGCGGCAAGGTATTCGAGATGCCTGTCATTGTTGGAAAAGAAGGTACAAGTACTTTAATGTTCAGCGGCGATATCAGCGAGATCGTTTTCAATCCTGTATGGCATATACCACAAAGTATTGTGCAAAAAGATATAATGCCAAAAATGAAGGCTGATCCCAAATACCTGGAGAAAAATAATATGCAGGTGGTAAGCAATAAAGACAGCATACCACAGATCAACCAGTTACCGGGAAAGAACAACTCCCTGGGTAAGGCTAAATTTTTGTTCCCAAATAGTTACGATATCTACCTGCATGATACCCCTGACAAGACCTTGTTTGCAAAAAAGGACAGGGCATTGAGTCATGGTTGTATAAGAGTGGCCGATGCAGAGAAACTCGCAGCTTACCTGTTGCGGGATCAATCCGATTGGTCGACAGCAAAGGTGCAGCAGGAAATGAAAGGCGATAAAGAACAGCATGTGGCTGTGAAGCAAAAAGAACCTGTTTACATAACTTATTTCACAGCCTGGGTAGATGAGAAAGGAAAACTGAATTTCAGGAATGATGTTTATGGGCACGATAAGGAAACGGGAGAAAGAATGTTCACTTCAATGTAAAGGTTTATTTGGTGTGTAATAACGGTTACAGGAATTCTCAAATTTCCTGTAACCGTTTTTTATTCTTTGATCTCAAGTAACTTCATCCATATTTATTCTTATGAAATGTATTACCTCTTTTTTACTGTTTATGATATCTATGCATGCAATGGCTCAGAATAAAACCTTTATGCTTGTTGGCACTTATACATCAGGCAAGAGTGTGGGGATCTATGTATATGAGTTCAACACGAATACAGGAGCTATTCGTTTGGTTGATTCTACCGCTACTTCCAACCCATCTTACCTGGCTCTTTCCCCTGACAAGAGCATTGTCTATGCCGTGAATGAAGATGCTACTCCCGGCGTAGGCGGTAAGGTTTCAGCCTTTCAATTCAATAGAAAAAATGGGCACTTAACTCTAGTGAACCAGGTACCATCCATGGGAGATCACCCCTGCTATGTAGCAGTTGAAAAAACAGGGAAATGGATAGCTGTAGGCAACTATAGTTCCGGAAGCCTTGCAATATTTCCGGCAGCTAAGAATGGTAGACTTGGGTCACCTGTTAGCACGATTCATCATAGTGGCAGCGGACCTAATAAAGACCGCCAGGAAAAAGCACATGTGCATTCAACAGTCTTTACGCCAGATAATAAATACCTGGTTGTTTCAGACCTGGGAACAGATAAGGTGACACTATATCCCTTTAGCCAGGCCAGGGGTGTGCTGGATTCGGCAAGAAGGTTTACAATAGATCTTCCGGCAGGCTCAGGCCCACGACATTTTATTTTTCATCCCAATGGTAAATGGGCTTACCTGGTACAGGAACTTTCAGGCGATGTAACGCTTTTTAATTATGCTAATGGCAGGTTAAGACCTATGCAAACCATAAGTTCACTGCCAACGGGTTTTGATAAATCTTTTACCAGTGCGGATATTCATATTTCACCGGATGGACAGTATCTCTATACTTCCACCCGTGATGCTGCCAATACCATTGCTATTTTTAAGATCAACCCAACGACCGGACAGCTACAGCAGTTATCACAACAGGAAACTATGGGTAAAACGCCACGTAATTTCAGCCTGGACCCAACCGGCAATTTCCTGCTAGTAGCCAATCAGAATTCTGATAATATCGTGGTCTTCCGCAGAAATCCTAAAACAGGTTTATTAAGAGACACGGGGCATCGTGTACAGGTGGGTAACCCTGTATGCATCAAATGGGCGCAATAACACTGACTGGGATTGAGAAAATACCCATTAATAGGTATTTCCCGGGCTTTCATAAGGTCCTAACTTGCAGCTAACACTTTATCTCTGATTCACTTTTTTTCTCTTGTTCAGTAAAGGCAAGGCCACCAGGCTTTGCCTTTTTTTTGCACTTAGCATAACAATTGCTGCATTCTAAACAAAAGGAAATAGTATGAACAGATTGAAAGACAAAGTTGCCATCGTAACGGGTGGAGGTACAGGTATTGGCGAAGCCATCTGTAAAAAATTTGCCCGCGAAGGAGCTAAGGTTGTTGTAAGCGGTTTCCCTGAAGATCCCGTACACGACGTAGTCAGGGATATCATGAAAGAAGGAGGTGACGCCTCTCCCTTTATTGCAGACATTTCTGTAGAGGACAATGCCATGCGTTGCGTAGAGTTTGCTGTTAACACTTATGGCAAGCTCGATATACTGATTAATAATGCGGGTGTATTTCCGGTAATGGCCGAGATCCAGAACTATCCCATAGACGCCTTTGAATATTTGATGAAGAACAATATACGCTCAGCTTTTTTGATGACACGCTATGCCATCCCCGAGCTTAAAAAGACAAAAGGTTGTATTGTATGCGCCGGATCGGAATCGGGCAAATTAGGATTGGGTGAAAACTCTGTATATGGTGGCACCAAAGGTTGGATGCATGCCTTTACTAGAGGAGTGGCAGTAGAGCAGGCTAAATACGGCATCAGGGCTAACTGCGTTTGCCCGGGAGCTATTGACACGGCATGGACGCACAAGGAAACGGGACCCATGAAGGCCAAACATGAGCAAATGATCATTGCCGGAACGCCTATGGGCAGAAGGGGAACACCAGAAGAAATTGCCAATGCCTATTTATTCCTTGCTTCAGATGAAGCTTCCTATGTAACAGGGGCATTGTTCTCCGTAGATGGAGGAATAACCATATCAAAAGGGCCAGTGGGTAAGGAAGCAGAAAGCGACGTTACTGAAGAGCCTAAAGGTGAATTGAATTTACACCATAGCATGGATGGGGCAACCAACATGTTGAGAGGCGTTCCAAGAGAAGTGCACCAGCCATAGCAGATCTTTGATGCCGGGGAATACTACATTCTCCGGCATCTATAATAGAGATGCAGTAATCTATTCTTCGGGTTCGTTACCTGATACCTTTTCTGATGTGAATTGATTCTTTAAGTATTCATTGAAAAATGAACCGGCAGATCCTTCGCATTCTATATATAGTTGAAAGATCTTCCACATCCTTGGAGGCACATCATAGTAGCGGTACACATTTCCCGAACGAAACTCGATCTCCATCGTTTTTTCCTTTTCATTATAATCTACCTTATGAATGGTAGAGGATTTCGTAGTGAATACCGGCTTTGCCATAAATGAAAGTGCATAAAAATTATACCAGTAGATTATTTATTTACCACTTTAAAAGAAAAACCTCTGGAGTTGTCATGATGTTACTTTGGTTCCCTCCCGCCACATAGATATTGTTTTTGACTGAAATGATAGATGCATTAGGAACTATATAATCTAATTTCCCTATCGACCAGGATTTAGACACCAGGTTAAAAACATCAAATGTTTTTACATCAACATTCCAGCTGGGGAATCCTGGGAAAAATATCAAATTGTCACCATTTAATACAGAGTTTAATCCAGCTATTGGATTTGATAAACATGAAAAGCTTGAAGTTTGTGTTTCAACATCCCTGATCTCCACAAGTAAAGATTGCACGGCGGATGTAGATGTTATTCCTGTAACTCCCCCAGCCCAATAGATATTTTTTTTGTCAACAGCAGATGCGAAAAACAACTTCCCTTCCTGTAAACTGGAGATTGACCATGAATTAGAATTACCATCATAAATATCTATACGGTTAGATATATTATTATCATTTGTTTTTCCGCCAGCAAAATAAATTTTGTTATTTACAGTAGTTCCGATAGCTGAAGCTCTTGCTTCACTTAATGAATCCATTGTCCAGGTGCCTGTCGTTGTATTAAGAATATCAATTCTGTTTGAAGGTTCATAATGGTTAAAGATCCACTTGCTACCTCCAGCAAAAAAGATTTTATCGCCCATTGTCACACTGCAAATATTGCCTCTTGGCTCACTAAGCTCGGCTTTCGTCCAGGAATCGTTGGTTGCATCATATATATCGATCATTGAATGATTAATACCAGAGCCAAAACCCCCAGCTATATAAATTTTATTTCCAGCAGTTGCTACACTCATATCCTGGCGAGGAATACTTAAATCAATATAAGACCAGGTATTAGTCATATAGTCATAAATATCAACCCTGGGGGAAATTTTTAGATTTGAATATTCATCGTAAGTAAAACCCCCGATAAAAAGTATTTTATTGCCGGCAGTCGCAGTTAGCATACCCATTCTCCCTTCAGAAAGAATTCCGATAGGCACTAATTGTGCATTAAAAATGGGCCTGTTAGATGTACAGGTAGGATTGAGGGTAGCGGATACCTGCACAGTATCACTGGAAGATAGACCTGCATTATCCGTAACGGTTAGTTCAAATAGATAAGTGTCACCCGTTAAGTCATAGACCTTTGAACTTGCCTTCATTGGATCTGAGATATTGGTTTGATTGGCCCCTGCAATTTGTTTCCATACAAAAGAGACAATAGAACCATCAGGATCGTACGATTGGCTACCGTCAATACTAACAGAATTAATCGGTTGGGTATAGGTTATATCGACGCCAGCGTTAGCAACAGGTGGTTGGTTTATTTGTGATGAAATAGATACCCTTATCTGCATAGTATCAGCAGAACTTAAGCCTTCATTATCTGTTACTTTCAACTCCAGGTCATAAACACCAGCTATCATTCCCCTGAGCATTGTTACAGCGGAATCGGGATATGTAATTACCACAGAAGGGTTAGGTGAGATCATCCTCCATTTATAGGAAACGATGAAACCATCAGGGTCTTTGGAAGCTTTTCCGTTTAAACTTGTACTGTCTTTAGGAAGTATGACCAGCTGATCTATTCCTGCATCAGCAATAGGTGGTTTATTCCTTCCCAGGCAATGTTCACAGGAATATTCTTTTTTACAGGAGATAAGGATCATTACAAAAAACACAATCATCCCCGGCAGTAATCGTTTTGATTTCATCCTGTTTATTTTAAGCGTAATTATTCCAGGGACTGGATCTGGAGCTTTTTCAGGATGACTTTAAAATGGATATACTGTAACTAATTAAAAAGAAGTAGTCTTAAAGTTCGTAAAATAAATTGAAACGAGGAAGTGGTTAAGGTCAATTGAAAAGTCAAAAACATGGAAGTGATTGTCGTTAACGTTAACTTATGCGGCTATTGAAACAATAAACACCTTCAACCTAAACAAGAAATTAATTATTGTAATTAATCAGGAGGCCTTTGCGTATTCTTTGCGTGGCTTTTCTCTCTGCGGACTTTGCGATACTCAGTAACGCAAAGTCCGCAAAGATGTTCGCAAAGGATCGCAAAACTGAATATCAATAAAATATGCTTGCATCCATTAGTTCACTTCACACCTAACGGACCAGAAACAAAAAACTATAAATCAACCCACAAGGCGTACCTAGCGGCACGCTGTTACATTTTCATTGTTATTTTCTACCCACAAAATGTTCCTATGGAACATAAGAGCAAGGCTGTTGTACGCCCTGTGCGCCTATTAATAGGTTAAGCCGGAATATTTTAATCCTCTTATAATTGGTATTCAAATGAAATGGTATGTGTCCTAAACCATGTCCCTGCGGGACATCTTGTCGGTAGTCAAAATGAATGATTCCATAGCGTGCCATAGGCACGCCTTGTGGGTTAATGGTACCATCAGTTGTGTATTTAAATAGCCTGTATTTCAACCTCTCCAACCTAAACCAATTGTTTAACCTTCAGAATGTCTACTATTAATAGTTCCGTTTGACCTAAAGAACTACAAACTACACACTACACACTACAAACTTCCTTAAACAGCATGTTTAAGGAGAAAGAAAGGTACCTGGTAATCCGCTGGAAAGTCTCCCTCAAACCTGATGGTCCAGTCATAATCATCCATGTACAATTGTAAGTACTCGGTGTCTTCTGCACTCAGGGGTGCTTTCACTGTAATCTCCAGCTTGTTCTTCATCTTCTTTTCCTTTTGCGGCTTTGGCTCTTTGAGCCTTCCTGCCAGCTCCTGTTCAAAGGAAGAGAGCAAAAGGGTAAACTGCTCATTGGTTAAGGAAGTACGCTTTTGTTCTGTAAGGAAGGTATGCAGGGCTGTGAATACCCCTGGTTTATCCATTCCCTGCTTTAAACAAACGATGGCTATGGTCCTTACCTGTTTAAACAACTGCCTGTACCTTCTTTTAAC